>NZ_CM002299.1:4061337-4351117 GCF_000153125.2 Congregibacter litoralis KT71 | reverse complement strand
CAGGGGCCTCACGGCACCATGCCACTTGTGCGACAGTCAAAGCGTCGTTGCTTCGATCAAACGTCGTTAAGGGTGCTGCCAAGGACGCAAGGTGAACCCCTGAAAAGTGAGTGGCAGTTTCTTTCTCACTTTTCAGGGGTTCACCTAGTGGCCAATCGGCCAATAAAGGCTGTGAGATCAGCCAGAGATCTTGTAATGCTCCGCCGTGGCATCCAGCGCCGCGGTGAGCTTCTCGACGAGATAGTCGATGTGCTCATCTTCGCAGATCAGCGGTGGCGACATAATCATGGCATCGCCGGTCTGGCGCACCATGAGGCCCAGGTTGTTGGCGGTATCCCGACAGAAAACCGCGCCGGCGGAATCGGGTGCCAGACGTTCACGGGTCTCTTTGTCGGCCACCAGCTCGATGGCCGCGAAACAGCCTCGGCCCCGGATCTGGCCGACGATGGGGTGATCTCTCAGTCCCTCCAGACTGTTCTGAAAGTAGGGTGCGAGATGCTCCGCTGCGTGGCCTACGATGTTCTCCTCGTGGAGTATGTCCAGCGTGGCAAGTCCCGCGGCGCAGGATGCCGGGTGTCCCGAGTAGGTCAGGCCGTGGGCAAATTCGCCGCCCTTCGCCATCAGCACGTCGGCGACCTTGTCGGATACCAGCACACCGCCCAGGGGCATGTAGCCGTTGGTGACGGCCTTGGCGAAGGTAATAAGATCCGGTTTGATGTTGTAGGTCTGGCTCCCCCACCACTGGCCCGTGCGCCCAAAGCCGCAGATCACTTCGTCGGCAATGAGGAGGATGTCCCGTTCATCGCAGATGCGCTGGAGTTCCGGCCAGTAGCTGTCCGGTGGCACGATGACGCCGCCGGCGCCCTGCACCGGTTCGGCGATAAACGCCGCCACCCGGTGTTCACCCAGTTCATCGATCCTGGACTCCAGTTCCCGGGCAATACGCAGGCCAAAGCTGGCTTCGTCTTCGCCGGGCTCCGCCAGTTCAAACCAGTGGGGCTGGTTGACGTGATGAACGTAGTCCAGCCCGATGGCCTGCTCGTGCATGGCCTTCATACCGCCCAGGGAGGCCGCGGCGATGGTACTACCGTGATAGGCGTTCTTGCGGCTGATGATCAGCTTCTTTTCGGGTTTGTCCAGGAGGTCGTAATAGCGGTGCACCATGCGGATGTTGGTGTCGTTGGCTTCCGAGCCGGAATTGGTAAAGAACACATGGTCAAAGCCCGGGGGAGCGATTTTGGTCAGCGCCGCGGCAAGCTCTACCGCCGGTTGATTTGAGCAGTTAAAAAAGTTGTTGTAGTAGGGCAGCTGCTGCATCTGATCAAAAACCGCCTGCTTGATGCGGTCCTGGCTGTAGCCGAGATTGCAGCACCAAAGTCCCGACATGCCATCAAGCATGCGGTTGCCGTCGCTGTCATATATGAACACGCCCTCGGCGCGGCTGAAAATCCGGCCATTGCCTTTCGCGTAGTCGTGGAAGTCCGTAAACGGGTGAAGATGGTGGGCCCGGTCCAGGGCCTTGAGGCTGGCGGTGTCGGCGCTGCTATTCATATCGAGTTTCTCTGCTTTAAGATGGCAAAGTGTGGCATAGCAAACTGTGTCTGCCATTAACCCAAAGGTGTTGCCAAATGTCATGTTGTCTTCCGGGCTGTTTTTACAACCTCCCCTCTCTCCGGCGCCGCGGGTGAAGACCGTGACGGAGCAACCCCAGGCCTTTCTTGATCGGCATCCCGATGTAGAACTTTTTGAGGTGGTGCTCGCGGACCTGTCCGGTGGACTGCGAGGAAAGTGGGTCACCCGGGACAAGATCGGCACGGTGTTCGCCGACGAACTGAAGCTCCCCATCAGCGCTTTGGTGTTTGATAGCTGGGGCAGGGACGTGGAGGAGTGGGTGTTTCTCCGTGGTGACGGTGATGGCTGCTGTGTCCCCGAGCCCCGAAGCCTGGCGCCCATGCCTTGGGGCAAACGCCCCATGGGCCAGATTCTGGTGAGTCTTGATCACGAGGATGGCACGCCCAATCCCCTGGATCCGCGGCGCATCCTTGGCAACGTGGAGGCGCGCCTGCAAGAGCGGGGTCTCCAGCCGGTGGTTGCCAGCGAGATGGAGTTTTTTCTTCTGCACAGCCAGCGGGATCATCTCGGTCGACCCAGGCACACCCAGCAGGACAGCCTGGGAGGTGCCCTGAACACCGGTCAAACCTACGGTCTGGAGGCCATGGCCGAGGTGGATGAGTTTATGCACGCCGTGCGTGAGTGCTGCGAGCTCCAGTCCCTCGCCGTGGATACGCTCATCAAGGAGAGCGCGCCGTCCCAGTATGAGATCAATCTGCTTCATCATCCCGATGCCCTGCTTGCCGCCGACCAGGCCCTCCTTCTGAAACGGGCTATCCGCGGTATCGCCAGAAATTACGAGCGAACCGCCACCTTTATGGCCAAGCCCTTTGGTGATCTGGCGGGTAACGGCATGCATCTGCATTGCAGCCTCCAGGACGGCGAGGGTAACAATCTCTTTGACGACGGTACGCGTGATGGCAGTGTCCTGTTGCGTCAGGCCATCGCCGGCTGCATGGAAACGCTGCCGGATATCATGCTGTTACTTGCACCCACCCTGAATTCTTACCGGCGCTTTCAACGGGGCATGCACGCTCCCCTCGCCCCGTGCTGGGGTTACGAAAACCGGACCGTGGCTCTTCGGGTGCCGGCGGGCCCCCTTTCTGCCATGCGCCTTGAGCACCGGGTGGGCGGGGCTGATGCCCAGCCGCATCTCGCTATCGCTGCACTCCTGGCGGGTATGCTCTACGGCATTGAACAGGAGTTGGAGCCGCCTCCCGCGATGGAGGGCAATGCCTGGGAGCAGTTGGAACCCAGCCTGCCCCGAGACTGGAATGGAGCCCTGGACGCCTTCCGCCAGTCGCGGTTTGTGGCGGATTATCTTGGCGCATCATTTCAGGAGGTCTATGGTCTGGTGAAGCAACAGGAAATCGATGAGTTCAGCCGCCACGTTACGCCGCTGGAATACGATACGAATTTCTAGGTCAACCGACACACGAATCGCCCACGATGCCGGTCCCGGGGAGCGGCGCTGCAAACTCGGGAGGAACCATGAGTTACTTCAACTGCGAAGAAGCCGAATGCCAGGCACAGGACGGCCATATTCGACTGCGCATCAAGCCCCGGGAAAAGGATCTCGGTGAATTCAGCGTTCGTCGGGTGCTCCCGGCTTCGCAGCAGCGCATGGTGGGACCCTTTGTGTTCTTTGATCATATGGGTCCTGCGGAGTTTCCCCCGGGCAAGGGCATCGATGTCAGACCGCATCCCCATATCGGCATTGCCACGATCACCTATCTGTTTGAGGGCGAGATTCTGCATCGGGACAGTCTGGGGGTGGTACAGACCATACACCCCGGCGCTATCAATCTCATGACCGCCGGTCACGGCATCGTGCATTCGGAGCGTCCGGGTTCTGATTTTGATCAGCCGTCCAAACTGCACGGCATTCAGTCATGGATCGCGCTCCCCGCCGAGGAGCAGGAGATCCCACCGGAGTTTATCCACTATCCGGCAACAGAACTGCCCCAGTGGGAGGATGGCGGCGTGACCTTCCGGCTCATCATGGGAGAACTTGCAGGCCATCATTCGCCGGTGAAAACCTACTCTCGCACCCTGTATGCAGATCTCAAGGTGACGGCCGGTGGGAAGACCTCCATCACGCTGAACGAGAACGAGCATGCCCTTTATGTAGCCGAGGGCGCCGTGCAGGTGGATGGGGAGGCTGTAGCCGCGGGAGTGATGGTAGTGCTCGACGGTGATGACAGCGTGATGCTCAGCGCTTCCGAAACAGCGCGGGTGCTCCTGATTGGCGGGGACCCCCTGGGCGAGCGCCACATGTACTGGAATTTTGTCAGCGACAGCACCGCGCGCATCGATCAGGCCAAGGACGACTGGCGAAGTGGCAAGTTCCCGGGGGTGCCCGGCGACGAGGAGTTCATCCCCCTTCCCGAAGACGCCTGATGCCATGAGTGCCCGACGCATACTGGTGCTGTTTGCCCATCCCTCACCCGCCCGTTCTGAGATTAACCGGCATCTCGCGTCCCTGGCCCGGGAACACCCCTACGCAAGCTTCGTGGATCTCTACGCGGAGTACCCGAACTATCGTGTGGATATCGACAGGGAGCAGCAGCGACTCTGCGAGCATGATGTCATCGTGTTTTTGTTCCCCCTGTATTGGTACTCCACCCCGGCACTGCTCAAGGAATGGCAGGACCTGGTGCTGGAGTATGGCTTCGCCTACGGCCGGGAGGGTACGGCCCTGGCCGGCAAATATTTTATCTGTGCCTGCAGCGCCGGCGGCCCCGGCGCCGCCTATGACGCCTCGGGGTATAACCATCACAGCCTCCGGGAGTTGCTGATCCCCCTGGAGCAGACTGCAACCCTGTGCCATATGCGTCCCCTGCCGCCCTTTGCGCTCTTCGGTTCCCGCACCGCCGTGGAAGAGGGGCGCCGGGACGAGCATCTCCGGGCTTTCAGCGGGCTTCTGGATCACCTCGCTACGAAGCCTTTGGATGCCTGGCTCCAGAGTGAGGCATGCACCGTGAACGAACTGCTGTCCCTCAGCTCAGGGGAGACCCCGCCGTGACCGGTTTATTGCTGGAAGTCTTTATCTACCTGGCCGCCGCCGTCATCGCGGTGCCCCTGGCCAAGCGCTTTGGTCTCGGGTCGGTGCTGGGGTATTTGGTGGCGGGCGTCATTATCGGCCCGGTGCTGGGTCTGGTGGGCTCCCAGGAGAGCGTGACCATTCAGCACTACGCGGAGTTTGGCGTGGTGATGATGTTGTTTCTGGTGGGTCTCGAACTTGAGCCCGCCATGCTGTGGCGCATGCGCAGTCGCCTGTTGGGCCTGGGGGGACTGCAGGTGTCGATCAGCGCCGGTCTGTTTGCCGCGATCGCCTGGCAGTTCGGTCTGGATTGGCGGACGGCCGTCGCCGTGGGCCTGCTCCTGAGTCTGTCTTCAACGGCGATTGTGCTGCAAACCTTTCAGGAAAAGGGTCTGAATAAATCCGAGGGCGCCCGCAGTGCATTCTCGGTACTTCTATTTCAGGACATCGCGGTCATCCCTATGCTCGCGCTCATTCCCCTGTTGGCCATACCCGAGCTTATGAGCGGTGCGGCGCTGGCCGCGGACGACGGGCATCACGACATGAGTCTGGTCGCGGGCCTCTCGGGGTGGATGCACGCGGCTGTCATTCTGCTATCCATTGCAGCCGTCGTCGTGGCGGGGCACTTTCTCACGCGGCCCCTCTTCGGATTTATCGCGTCCACAGGCCTTCGCGAGGCATTCACTGCGGCGGCGCTAATGCTGGTGATCGGTATTGCCCTCCTGATGAACCTGGTGGGTTTGTCGCCGGCCCTGGGTACTTTTCTGGCGGGCGTGGTGCTTGCCAACAGCGAGTTTCGTCATGAACTCGAGAGCGACATCGAACCCTTCAAAGGACTGCTTCTGGGACTGTTTTTCATCACCGTCGGCGCCGGCGTGCAATTTGCGCTCCTCGTCGATGAGGTCGGTCTGGTTATCTCCCTGACCCTGGGGGTCATTGTGCTCAAGGCGGCGGTGTTGTTTGTTCTGGCGCTTGTTTTTGGCGTGCGTCGGGCCGACGGCTGGCTGTTTACCCTGAGTCTCGCTCAGGCGGGGGAATTCGGCTTTGTGCTCATCAGCTATGCCTCCCAGACCAAGGTGTTGCCCGACGATCTCGTGCCCGTGCTGTTATTGGTAGTGGCCCTGTCCATGTTTCTCACACCCCTTCTGTTTATTGCCTTTGATCGCCTTGTGCTGCCGCGATACGCCTCAAATACCGAGGACCGTGAGAGTGACAAGATTGATGATCGTGGTCCCGTGATTATTGCGGGGAGCGGTCGCTTTGGTCAGATCGTGAATCGAATGTTGCGGGCAAACCAGGTGCCTACGGTGGTGCTGGAGCGCAGCCCGGAGCAAATCGACAATATGCGCGAGGTGAACATCAAGAGCTATTTTGGCGATGCCACGCGCCCGGATCTCCTTCTCGCGGCAGGTATCGAAGAGGCATCACTATTTGTCATCGCCATCGACGGTGAAGAACAAACCCTTGCCCTGACAAAGCATCTCAAACACGCCCATCCGCAGCTCAAGGTGCTGGCCCGGGCCTACGACCGCGGTCATCTCTATGCGTTGCGGGAGGCGGGCGCCGACTGGGTGGTCAGCGAGACCTATCACTCTGCCTTACAACTGGGACAACAGGCATTGCGGGCTCTGGATTATCACCCGTTTCGCGCCCACAACCTCACCGCTGCCTTTGACGAGGCGGAGTCCAAGGGGCGGGACGCCCTGTATGAGCAGTGGCTGAAAAAGGACGAGGACGAGAACTTCGGTCGGGGCTTCCAATCCCTCTACATCGAGCTGGAAGAAGCTCTCCATGGGCTCATGCTCTACGATCGTGATGACGGTCATTCCCGGAGTGAGCGGGGCTGGACACCACCGCCAAAGGATTACGCTGCCTCCCTTGTGGCGGATCCCGGCCTTGGAAAAGCTGACGGCTCGGACACCGACTGACGAACGATTACCGTGAAGCAGGGGGGGAAGGCTTGGCGAGGTAACTGACCAGCGTGTCGCCGCCCCGGTAATCGCGACTGCTCATCAGGGAATCCAGAAACAGGTAAAAGAGTTCGGCCTGGGAGCTCACCTCGAGCTTCGCATAGGCGTGTTTGCGGTGCAGCTTTACCGTCTCTACGGAAATGCCCAGACGCGTTGCCACAGACTTGGTGCTGTGTCCGTGGAGGACCAGGTTGATCACCTGGGTCTCGCGCTCCGTCAGGAGGCTGGAGCCAAAATCGTCCAGCGCCAGATGGAGGTGCCGGCGGATGCCTTCCCCGGAGCCGCTTTCGGATGTCCAGTGCCCTCTGCACAGTTCCTCCACCGCCAGTTGGACGCTGCGCAGGGTGCGCAGCTGAGCCTCGCTGAAGCGTTTTCTTGTCAAGCGACCCAGAGCCACATTCACGAAGGCGTCCTCACCGACCTCGACGAGAAAGCCGCATTCGTCGGTGAAACCGCAGTTGCGGTACCAGCTGTGGTAATACTCGCTGTCCCGGAAGCGTGCCGGGGCAAGTTCCTTGAGGCGGAACACGCCAAAACGTCGCTCTTCCGCAGCGGCTTTATAAAAAGGGTCGAGAAGAAAAGCTCCCCCGAGGAAGCGCTCCATGGTATCGCCGCCGCGGGCCAGGGGTGTCTCGCGGTAGACAAGCGTCGGCAGATCGCCGCCGCCGTAGTAAATCACCGAGGCGTCATCGATGGGCACCAGAGCCCGGAGTCCCTCGATCAACGCCGGCGCAAAGTCATCGCTACCCAGGGCCGGCAAACAGCAGGCAACAAGTTTTGAAAAGGCGGCTAGCTTAGGGTCAAGATCCGTGGCCACGCGGTGCTCGTTGAGACGATTTTGAAGAAATCATCATAGCGCCGCCACGCCTGCGGAGGAATACACGGGGCAGGAAACATGCTCGTGTACCTCTCTCGCGTTATAGTTATCTGCGTCATGGTCACGCATCATTGCGGGCCTCAAATACACGCGGATAACCCTGGGATGGCGATTACGACAATGCGCTGGGAAAAACTCGACTGGAAAGACCCCTTCGCTCTGGATGCGCAGCTCAACGATGAGCAGCGCATGGTGCGGGATTCGGCGGCACAGTACGCCGGGGCAAAGCTTGCGCCCCGCGTGAAAGAGGCCTTCCGTCAGGAACACACGGATCTCGAGATTTTCCGCGAAATGGGCGAACTGGGACTCCTGGGCGCGACCATCGACGGCTATGGCTGCCCCGGGGTCGACTACACCAGCTACGGGCTTATCGCTCGCGAGGTCGAGCGCGTGGATTCGGGTTACCGGTCCATGCTCAGCGTCCAGTCATCTCTGGTGATGTATCCCATCTACACCTATGGCACCGAGGAACAGCGGGAAAAATATCTTCCAAAGCTTGCCACGGGCGAGTGGATAGGCTGCTTTGGTCTGACCGAGCCTGATTACGGCTCGGATCCCGGCGGCATGGTCACGCGGGCGCGGAGCGTCGATGGGGGCTACCGCATCAGCGGTGCCAAAATGTGGATCAGTAACAGCCCCGTCGCTGATGTTTTCGTCGTATGGGCAAAGACCGATGACGGACTCATCCGCGGCTTTATTCTTGAGAAAGGCATGGACGGCCTCAGTGCGCCAAAGATCGAAGGCAAGCTCGCCCTCCGCGCATCGATTACCGGTGAGATTGTCATGGACGAGGTGTTCGTCGCCGAGGAGCAGTTGCTGCCCAAGGTGCACGGTCTCAAAGGCCCCTTTGGCTGTCTGAACAATGCGCGCTACGGCATTGCCTGGGGAGCCCTGGGCGCCGCGGAAACCTGTTGGCACGCGGCTCTGGATTACACCCTCGAGCGCAAGCAGTTCGGCAAACCCCTGGCGGCGAACCAGCTTGTTCAGCTGAAACTTGCGGATATGCAAACAGAGATAGCTCTGGGGCTCCAGGGCTGCGCCCGGGCGGGGCAGCTGATGGATGCAGGCGCTGTTTCGCCGGACCTCATTTCCCTGATCAAGCGCAACTCCTGTGGCAAGGCCCTGCACATCGCCAGACAGGCGCGGGACATGCTGGGAGGCAACGGTATTTCCGACGACTACCCGGTGATGCGGCATATGATGAACCTTGAGGTGGTCAACACCTATGAAGGAACCCACGATATCCACGCGCTGATTCTCGGCCGCTCCCAGACAGACATCCCCGCGTTCTGATGTCCGCACTCCGGGGGCTGCGCGTTCTCGATCTGTCCCGGGTCCTCGCCGGTCCCTGGGCCAGCCAGACCCTTGCTGACCTCGGGGCAAATGTGATCAAAATCGAGCGGCCCGAAGGCGGGGATGATACCCGCGGCTGGGGACCACCGTGGTTGGAACGTAACGAACGTAACGAAGCGGGTGAAAGCGGCAAAGGAGAGGAAGCTGGAGAGCGCGAAGAGGGCGAAGAGGCCGAGCCTGGGGAGTCCGCGTACTTTCTGTGCAGCAACCGCGGTAAGCGCTCCATCCGTATCGATATACGCTCCGGCGACGGCCAGCGGCGCTTAAAGGAAATCGCAAAGAGCGCTGATGTCCTCATCGAGAATTTCAAGGTTGGCGGCGCCGCGCGCTTTGGCCTGGATTACCCCAGCCTGAGCCGCGAAAACCCGGGACTCATCTACTGCTCCATCACCGGCTTCGGACAGACGGGCCCCCTCGCCGAGCGTCCGGGTTATGACTTTCTGGTGCAGGCCATGGGTGGGCTAATGAGTGTCACGGGTGCGCCCGATGGCCAGGCCGGTGGCGGTCCGCAAAAAGTCGGCGTAGCGCTCACGGACATCATGACGGGGCTCTATGCCAACGTCGGTATTCTCGCAGCCCTTGCGGAGCGGGAGCGATCCGGTCTGGGACAGCAGCTGGATCTGGCACTCCTTGATGTCACCGCGGCAACGCTTGCCAACCAGGCCAGCAACTATCTCGTGGGTGGCATAACGCCTCAGCGCCTGGGCAATGCCCACCCCAACATCGTGCCCTACCAGAGTTTCCGGGCAAAGGATCGGGAGTTCATTGTTGCCGTGGGCAACGACGCCCAGTTCGCAAGACTGGCCGCGCTTCTCGGGCAGGCCGCATGGGCCGATGATCCGCGCTTTGCCAAAAATGCTGAGCGCGTGGCACACCGGGAGTCGCTCATCCCCATGTTGGCGGCGTGCTTTATGCAGCATGATGCTGCCCACTGGCTCCGGGAGCTCGAAACTGCGGGTATTCCCGCGGGGCCTATCAATACCATTGCCGAAGCATTAAACGAACCGCAGCTCGCCGCTCGGGAAATGATCGTCACGCTGCCTCATCCCGATAATGAAGATCTCAACGTTGTGGGGAGCCCCATCAAGCTCTCCCGCACGCCCGTGAGCTATAGGCGTCCGCCTCCTCGTCTGGGAGAACATGACGGAGATCTCATGCTTGACCCCTGGGGAGATGCCTAGGCGCGTTTCTGTGGTAAAAGCCCGAGAACAGAAAATTTGAGGTATGACGGTTGAAACTGCTGCTAAAACTCCTTGCCAGCGTCGGAATCTTGCTGGTCCTCCTCGCGCTGTATGTGAGCTTCTCCCACCAGCCGGAGGATTTTCCCGAGGGCAGTGAGAGCGAGGCCCGTCTGGCAGCCGGCCCCTGGTCCGTTGGAACCTTTGGTGAGCTGTTTATTGACCGGGATCGATCCACCCAGGCCAATGGCGACTATCCGGGCGATGAGCAGCGCTCCCTCGACGGTACCGTGTGGTACCCCTTTGAGGCTGAGGCGGGCCCTCGACCTCTGCTGGTATTCAGTCACGGGTTCACCTCCAGTCGCAGCAACGGTGCCTATCTTGCGGAACACCTCGCAAGCCATGGCTTTGTGGTCGTGGCGGTGGATTATCCCCTGACCCATATGCGAGCTCCCGGTGGGGCCCTGGTGGAGGATGTGATCAATCAGCCTGGGGATGTCAGCTTCCTCATCAACACCTTGCTGGGTTACAGCGCCGTCTCGGGACACGCCCTGTCGGGCAAGATTGATTCGGCCCGTATCGGCGTTCTGGGCATTTCCCTGGGTGGCCTGACATCTACCCTGGCGGGTTTTCATCCCCAGTGGCGGGATCCACGCATTGGCGCCGTTCTGTCCATCGCGGGGCCCACCAATTTTTTTACCGCCCGATTTTTTCAGGAGACGGATATACCGTTCATGATGCTTGCCGGCGATTTGGATGCCCTGGTGCCCTACGCAACGAACGCTGCGCCGGTGCTCGACAAGAAGCCGGGCGCCGAGTTGGTGACCCTCGAGGGCGGTTCTCACACGGGGTTTTCCGGTGGAGCGGCGCTTCTTCGCGCTATGGATAACACCGATGCGGTGGGCTGCTGGTCCGTCGGGCGTTACATAAAACCTAATGAAGAGAGCCAGTGGGAGGGCTTGTTTGGCCCCGTGGAACTCGGCATCAACTACGGCGCACCGAACGAATTGTGCACCGTGGACCCCTTGCCAAAAACCATGAACGTTCTGCGACAGCAGATGATTGCCCGTGTGGTGATCACCGCGTTTTTTGAGGAGCATTTCGCCGCCGAGGCGTCCGTGAGAGAGGCTGCCGCTGTGTTTCTAAGACGAACCAGCGCCGAGGAAATACCCGAGCTCAGCTATGCCCGAAGCGGCCTCGATGAGACTTCCGGCCTGCCCGTTGGGGGCTGATCGTCAGCGGACGATGGTGATGGGGGTGACCTTCGCCATACGTGCCTGGGGGTTGAGAGCACGCATCTCGGGCACCAGCGCACTGAGCGCTGCCTGACGGTTTTCCGGCGCCGGGTGCGTGCTGAGGAATTCCGCGGGACGGCTCTCGGACAGTCCGCCCATCTTCTGCCAGAGACTCACCGCCGCTTCCGGGGCATAGCCCGCGCGCGTTGCCAGCTCAATGCCAATCTCATCTGCCTCGGACTCGGCAACGCGGCTGTTGGGAAGCTCCAGGGCAAGCTTCGCCGCCAAGGCCGCGCCGGCCAGGGTTGCCACGTGATTGTCCGATGCCACACCGGCAGCCAGGACGCCGACGTTAATCGCCATGGCCCGGGACATACGCTCCGCCGTGTGATTGGCCAGGGCGTGGGAAATCTCATGACCCATGATTTGTGCAAATTCATCGTCTGTGAGCTGTAGCTGCTCAAAGAGTCCCGTGTAAGCGGCCATGCGTCCACCGGCCATGCACCAGGCATTGACCGTCTCATCGTCGTCGATGATGGCAACGCTCCACTCCCAGTCTGCGGAGTCCGGGTAGAGGGCGATAGCCTCGGTGACCAGGCGCCCCGTAATAGTCGCTACGCGATCCGCCATCCGGGGGTCATCCACCAGTTTGTCTTCTTTATTGAGCTGACCCACGGTGCTCAGATAGGCCTGCCTGGACTCGACAATCGCAGATTCCGGAGAGATCAGCATAAACTGACTGCGGCCCGTGGGACTGGTGGTGCAGGCGGTAACAGCGGTGAGCAGCAGAGCAATCACCGCCGCGTTGCGCAGGGTGTTTGACTGCGGGATAAAGTGTTTTAAAGACATGATCTGATCTCCGGACGACTAGGCTCAGCGCAGGTCTTTGAGAGACTCAATACGCTCGGCGGCTTCGGCCTCCCAGGTGGTGGCCTGTAACATCACGTGGAAGAGCTGATTCTGCTCAATCGCGCCCATGGCACCCTCGGCACCGGGACCTTTGGCATAGACGGCGACATCCTCGCCACCGTGGGTTTCTGCATTCAGGGGCACCAGCGCTTCCTGATGATAACCGGGTCGGGTCGTATCCACATCGCTGATGTCCCGTCGGCCCGCTGCAGGAGCTTCGGCGTAGGTGCTGTCGGCGTTCAGCTGATCTCCGTGATCCCGGTATCCCCGACCGTTCATGTAGCCCAGGGTTGTGTAGGGCTGACCATCGACATCGAGGGCCGGCTCCTCACTCCAGGCGGGAACGACTTTCCCCAGGATGGGATTTCCCCGTCGGGGGTAGCCCGCCATGGTGAACACGTGACTGTGATCGGCGGTGACCATGACCAGGGTGTCGTCGGCATTCGTGTTGCGCATTACCGCCGCCACGGCCTCGGAAAGTTCGATAGTGTCTTCGAGAGCATTGGCCGCGTTGCCGGCGTGGTGAGCGTGGTCGATACGTCCCGCCTCAACCACCAGGAGAAATCCCTCGCCATCAGCCTGGAGAAGCTCCAGGGCCTTGAGTGTCATTTCGGGCAGGGTCGGCTGCTCGGCACCGGGAACATCTCGCTCCAGGGCGTAGGCCATATGGGAGTTACTGAACAGACCCAGGAGTGGCGCCTGCCGTGCGTTTTTCAGCTCAGACTTGTTGCCGACATAGCGACCTTCAGGGTGTGCTGTCTGCCATTCCTTGATGAGATTGCGGCCGTCGGTACGGCGCCCGCCATCCTCTGAGGCGGGAAGAAAGTGCTGCCGGCCGCCGCCCAGAGCGACCTCAATACCGTCGCTGAGGGCCGCGCCAAACTGGGCGTTCAAGCCCTCCCGGGATGCCAGAAACTGCGCAGCGATATCTTTGCATCCCTGGGTTTTTGCGTCCTCCGGTAGCTCTCCATCGTCTTCCCAGTCACGAGCGGCGGTTTTTGCGTAGGTAGCCGCAGGCGTGGCGTGGGTCATGCGCGCCGTGCTCACAACGCCCGTGGCCTTGCCGGCCAATTCTGCGATCTCCAGGAGGGACAGCAGCTCAATGCCCTGACTGCTTTGGCAGTCCTCCTGAATGACCCGCTCATCGACGCCAAACACGCCAATCTTGGTTTTTACACCGGTCATGATGGCGCTCATGGTGCCGGCGGAGTCGGGTGTCTGAGAGTCAACGTTGTAGGTTTTGACCAGACCGGTGACGGGGAAATTCTCAAAGCTGAGACGGTTTTCCTCACCGGGATTGCCGGCTTTCTGGCCCTGGAGAATTCGCGCTGCGGTAATGGTCGAGATGCCCATGCCATCGCCGAGGAAAAGCACCACGTTCTTTGCCTGCCCTCTCTCTTTGGCGGGTGCGCTCGCTACCCGGGATTGCGCATCGGTGTACCAGGGGCTCTCGCGCTGATAATCGGGAATGGGCGAGGTGCCCACGGTGGCGACGGCTGAGCGGGACGTAGACTGTGTATCGGAGGTGTCCGATTCAACCACGGTGATGTTCATGCATCCTGTCAGCAAGAGGCTCAGGGTCAGGGGATAGCTTGCGCGGATCATGGATTGGGGTCTCTTCATAGTTTCAATTTACGCGGTTTTTCAATCGGTTTTTCAATCGGCTTTTGCCTCAGCTTTTAACCGGGTTCTGACTCGGCGCCCGCCGCGGTCCTCAACAGGCCTCGGTAAGCGCCCCGGGCGTTAGTCTCGCCGGTCACCACGCGGAAGACATCCCGAGCGATAGGCATATCGATACCGTATTGCTCAGCCAGGGCCATTACGGCTGGCGCACTTTTTGCGCCCTCGGCAACCATGAACATCTCATCGGCGATCTGTTCCATGGTTTTGCCCTTGCCCAGCTGGATTCCCACATGGCGATTGCGGCTCTGGGCACTGGTGCAGGTGGCAATCATATCGCCCATCCCCGCAAGACCCGCAAAGGTTTCTGCGCGCCCCCCCATGGCTACCCCCAGGCGGGTGACTTCAGCCAATCCCCGCGTGATCAGCGCTGCCCGGGTGTTGTCGCCTGCGCCCTGTCCATCGCCCATACCCACGGCGATGGCGATAATGTTTTTGAGCACGCCGCCCAGCTCACAACCTATGACGTCGGGATTGGTATAGACGCGGAAAAGGCCGCTTTTAAAGATCTTCTGCAGGGCGCGCACGATAGTGCCGTCGTTCATGGCAATGACGCTGGCCGCGGCCTGTCCCGCCATGATTTCCCGCGCCAGGTTGGGCCCCGTCAGTACCCCCACGGGGTGCCCGGGCAGGATCTCAGAAATAATTTCGGTCATGCGCATGCGGGTGTCCAGCTCCAGACCCTTGGTGAGGCTGACCACGGGCACCCACGCGCGCAAATGCTTTTTGACCTCCAGGAGCACGCTGCGGAAGTTCTGGGAAGGAATCCCCATAACGACGACATCCGCATTGGCAACGGCTTCTCCAATGTCATTCGTGGCGCGCAGGCTCTCCGGCAAAACCGCATCGGGTAAATAGGTCTGGTTGCGATGGGCATTGTTGATTTCGTCTACCGTTGCAGGATTCCGGGCCCAAATCGTGACGGGGGCATTCCGCGTCGTCAGTGCTGCCACGGTAGTACCCCAGGAGCCGCCCCCCAGGACGGCGACATTCAGTTCGCTCAATTTATTCTCCTTATATGACGAAATGACTAATCTGCCGGTGTGTTAGCTCCCCGCTGACTTGGTGCGTGCTTTCGGTTGTGATTTGGGCCGTGCCTTGGCTGTAGTCTTTGGCCGCGCTTTGGCGGCGGGACGAGCCTTGGTCTTGGCGGTCGTTTTAGCCGGTGTTTTGGGAACAGCCTTGACCCTGGCTTTTGCTTTGGCCTTTGCCCTGGGTGGAGTTTTCGCGGTTGCCTTTGCCTGAGCTTTCGCCTTCGTCGCGGGTTTCTTTTTGGCCTTGGTTTTTGTCGTCGCCTTGGCTTTGGACTGCGCTTTTGCTTTAGTCTTCTTCGCGGTTGGCGCCTTTTCTTCAGGCTGCCCCAGGGTTCTCAAGAACATGTTGCGGACATCACGGATGTGCTCATCCAGGGTGTCGGCGCTCCAGTCACTGGTGTCTACCGGTGGCAGAACATCCACTTCCACGGTCGCGGGACGAAAAACAAAGTCGCCCTTCGGTGCCACGTCCCCGGCATTGCGAATCACCACCGGGACGATGGGTACGCCGGCCTGAATAGCCAGATGGAACGCCCCTTTTTTAAACGGTGCCAGGTTGGGGGATACGGTGCGCGTGCCTTCGGGGGCCAGGGCTACGGACTTCCCCTCATTGCGCATGGCATCCACCAGGGGCTTCATGGCTTCGATCGCTGAGGCGGCGTTCTTGCGATCGATCATGACCACGCCGCCCATCTCCAGCACTTTGCCGATCACCGGCATTTTCCTGATTTCCTGCTTGCCCACGCCGGCCATGTCACGGCGCAGGAGCTTCGCCCCGATGACCACGTCCGCCTTGCTCTGGTGGTTAAAAATGAACACGGCGGGCCTTTCTTTCCACAGGTTTTCTTCGCCGTTCACTCGAAGGTCCAGGTTGATAAGCGCGCTGGCGGTTTCGGCAAATAGATTGATGGAAAAATTCGTCGCTTCCCGCCGGGACCCGGTGAGTGCGTAAATAGGCAGCCCTGCGGCGAAGGTAGGCACCAGGCTCACTGTGGCGGCGATGGAGCGAACAAACTGTCCCAGTGTGGGACGACCCCGGCTACCAAAACTTGCCGTCGGCCAGTTGTTGTCTCTTGCCACTGCGCGCAGTTTGTCGCTGGGATTGAGGGCAACGGGATTGCCGACATGCTCCAGGAGCAGCTGGTCATCGGTGCTGTCGGAATAAAAGAAACCGTTATCCAGATTAGCGCCAACGCTGTCCGCAAGTACCTCGGCCGCATCGACTTTGCCCTGCCCGAAGCAGGTGGGTCTGACGACGCTGCCCGTAAACACGCCATCTATTACTTCAAGCTGGGTACACAGCACATTTTCGATGCCCAGATCCCGCGCTGCGGGTTCCACCTGATAGGGCGTGGCAGAGGAGATGATACCGACGGTGTGGCCCTTGGCGAGGTGCGCGTCAATGAGTGCGCGAGACTCGGGATACACCAGCCGGGCGATCTGCTTGGTGAACAGCTCTTCACCGAGCTCGGTGTAGGCCTGCTCTTCGATACCGCGAATAAACTGCGTAGTGACCGCCATCATGCCGGAGAAGCCGAGGTTTCCCAGTCCAAAGTTGGTCATGGCGCTGGCAAGCTCCAGAAAATCCCGCACGGACAGATCGCCCCGACGCAGCTGCTCGCGGATAAACGCGATGGCGGAATAACCGGAAATTATCGTGCCGTCAAAATCGAAGATGGCGCAAATTTCCGGCCCGTCGGGACTGGCCTCAATGGCCTCGAGGAGGGGCTTTACAGAGCTGCTCATGACGTCAACGTCCTGTACTTTGATTAGTCGCGGAACCTTTGAGTCTAGCATGCGACGATGGGTGCGACAGCGGCGTATTTACCCTCTGCTAGACTGCGCAAACTCCCGCCGTTATCGCGAGCCAGGCTTGTCTCTATCCCCTGACTTCAGTTCTTCGCCGCCACCCCGAGTGCTGTTGTTGGCGCTCCTTGTCCTGGCCTTTTTTCTGCGTGCCGTGCCCGCCCTGAATTATGGACAGGACTGGTATGGCGATGACGGTTTTACCCTGGTGAATTTTGATGAAGGCGGCTCCTGCAGAGCGGCGCTGCGGGGCTTTGATTACTCACCCTTTGTGGGCTGGCAGACCCTGGCGATAGCCGGTGCTCTCGGGGACTCGCCGCCCGAGGGAGGAGTTGGGAGTGCACAGACCGCAAAGGCCTTCTGCCACAGCGAAGGACATCTGCTGATCGCCAGACTGTATTCCGCAACTACCGGGGCACTTACCGTGGGAGCACTGTGGCTCCTTGCAACGCTGTTGTTTCCCGAGCGACCGTGGGTGGCTCCCACAGCCGGTGCCTTGCTGGCGCTCTCGGGCTGGCACATCAGTGAGTCCATGGTGGGGACCGTGGATGCGGCGTCCACCTTTTTTATCTACGCCTTTATCTGCGCTCTGATCTGGAGTTTGCGCCGGGGGGGATCGCGCTGGCTCATAGCGGTGGTGCTTCTTGCGCCTGCGATCTTCACCAAGTACTGGGTGTTTGCCGTGGCGTCCCTCGCGGCGTTCTTACCCCCGGGATTTCTGGCGACGCTGTTTGGGGGGCTGAGCCGTTGGCGCATTGCGATACTGCTTCTGGGCTACGCCGCTGTCTTTGGTTTGGTATCCAACCCTGAGCTGCCTCCTTGGGCCATCTGGCTGCTGCCGGCCGTTTTCTATCTGATTGTGCCCTGGCCGCGTCTGAGCGCAACAGGCAGAGGTTTTTTTCTGCTGGCGCCGTGGTTAGCGCCCCTGTTGATGCAGGTTGATGTGTTTGTGGCTTTTACGGCGGGAAGCCTCGAGGGGCGTTTTGGCACGGACTACGGTGCCATCGGTTGGCATAAGTGGCTGCGCAATCCCATTAACGTCTTCACGGTGCTTGTGATGGGCCTGGGTGTGCCGGCCTTCCTGGGGGCGGTGTATGGCGCAGGGCAACTGTGGAAGCGTGAGGCCTTTGATCGAGTCTGCTTAGCCCTCCTGCCGCTGCCGGCCTTTGCCCTTTACATGGCCTTCCTCGCTCCGGTGACCTACTACCGGCATTACCTGCCTTTACTGCCGGCGGCCTGTCTTCTCGCAGCCCTGGGCGTGAGCTACCTGAGACCATCGCGGCGTGGCCTCGCGGTTGCGTTGATGGTGCTGTGGCAGGCGCTCCTGGCGATGGATCTGGTATCTGATTACCACCTCGATCCCCGTCGTAAACTCATTGCCTGGTATGGCGAGCGATCTCCCACGCGTGTCCTTGTAAGCTATTACGTGAATCCTCCGCCCGATACCGGTGCAGTGCACAGACTCTTTCGCCCCGTTGACGCGGACTCCCGCAGTCAACGCCTGTCCCGGGTCGATGCTGTGATACTGAGCGAGAACTGGTACGACACGGCGTTTGCCAACGAGCTCAATGGCCCCCTGGTCCATGACCTCTCGCATCTGATTAAAACCACGCCCGAGTCTGCGCGTTTTTATCGCCGGGCCATCGCTGATGAGCATCCGATGCTGGTTAAGCGCGAACATTTCCGCGCGCCGAGCTTTATGCCGGAGTTGCTCCTGCATTACACCGTTTACGGCAGTTTTACGCAGTTTGTGGGCGATATTGTTGTCTTTGAGGTTCGGCCATGAGCCGCGAAGAGCAGCGGGTTGCACTTCAGGCCACGCTCTACGCATCGCGCAATCCGACCCGCCGCTATCTCCATTGCGCCCGTCGCGACTGGGTGTTGGCACAGCTTAGGGAGCTGGGGAGTCAGGGCTCTATCAAGCAGGCTCTGGAGCTGGGGCCCGGTTCTGGCGTGTACCTCCCCGCGCTTTCGCAGCTGGCTCAGCGTGTTGTCGCCTTGGACGTGGAGCCCGGTCACCTTCGGGCGGCGAAGCACCTTCTGGCTGCGGAGGGCGAAGCAGTATCCGTCGGGTTTGTGCAGGGGGATCTTCGCTCAGGAATTCTGCAAGGCGGTTCTGTAGATCTGCTTTTGTGCTCTGAGGTGATTGAACATGTTGCAGACTCGGCGGGGTTACTGAAGGCCATGGCCGGGGCATTGTCGCCTCAGGGTACCTTGATTCTCACTACGCCTCAGCCTCTGAGCCCCGTGGAGCTTCTCGGCAAAATTGCCTTTCTGCCGGGGATCATCCACCTGCTGCGCCTGGTTTATCGCGAGCCCGTCGAACCCACGGGACACATCAACCTCCTGTCGGCGGCGCAGCTCAAAACCCAATGCACGGCCGCAGGGTTCGTGGTGCGTAAACAGGCGCGGATGGGCTTTTATCTGCCGATCCTTGGGGAGTTTGGGGGCAACTGGGGACAACGATTCCTCGCGGCAATCGACAGGAAGCTTCAGGGATCACGGTTTGAAGCCGTGTTGTGGACCCAGTGTTACCTCCTCCGGAAAGCAGACGGTGCCGTTCATGGAAGCGCCCAAACTCCCTCTGATGTTGCCGCTTAAATTGATCTATCCTTGGGCACGATAACCACCAATAAAAACAGTCAAGGTCTGATCCAGGGGTCAGGCGCGGTTTGGAGAGCGATATGAATTATTTTGTGACCGGCGGTACGGGTTTTATCGGACGTTTTCTGGTGCCCAAACTTCTGGATCGGGGTGGCAAGGTCTTTGTTTTGGTTCGTCCCGGCTCCGTGCCCAAGCTTGATGCGCTCCGGGAGCTCTGGGGCGCGTCACCGGAGCAGGTCGTTGCCGTGGAGGGCGACCTTAGCAAGCGACGTCTCGGCGTGAAAGCGGCCTGGGTGAAGCAGCAAACAGGCAAGATCGATCACTTCTTCCATCTTGCGGCGATTTACGACATGGAAGCCGACGCCGAGAGTCAGCGCGTCAGCAATGTGAATGGCACCGCCCAGGCGATCTCGCTGGCAAAGGCCCTGAAAGCCGGCTGCTTTCATCAGGTTTCATCCATCGCCGCCGCGGGTCTTTACGAGGGCACCTTCACCGAGGATATGTTTGAAGAGGCGGGCGCTCTGGACCACCCCTATTTCGCCACGAAGCACGAGTCCGAAGGCCTGGTCCGCAAAGAGACCACTATGAAGTGGCGCATCTATCGGCCCGGCATGGTCGTGGGACATTCCGAAACCGGCGAGATGGACAAGATCGACGGGCCCTATTACTTCTTTGAGCTGTTGGACAAGCTCAGCAAGGTGACCCCCGAGGGTCTGCCCCTGATCATGAACAAGGCGGGCCTGCTGAACATTGTCCCTGTGGACTTTGTGGTGAACGCCATGGATTACCTGGCGCACATGGATGGTCCGGATCACGCCTGTTTCTTCCTCACGGATCCCGACGGTATCCGCGTCGGCGATCTCCTCAAGGTGATGATGGAAGTCGGACACGGACCAAAACTTCGGGCGGTGAATCTGCGGCTTCTCGATAAAGCCAGCAAGCTTGCGGGATCGGGAATCAGCAAGATCCCCACGGTGAAGTCCCTCGGGGAGAAGGCCGTGGCGCGTCTGGGTATCCCGCCGCAGGTCATCGGCTATATCAACTATCCCACGCGTTTTGATTCCACCAAAACCCAGGCATTTCTCGAGCCCTCGGGGATCACCTGCCCCAGCTTTGAATCCTATGCGCAGGTACTGTGGGATTACTGGCGGCACTTCCTGCGGGGCGACAAGGATTCCCTGATCCGTGAGGTAGACGGGCTGTTCAACGACTTCATCGGACGTCCCACGCTGGCGGTGCTGCGGCGCAAGGTCAAAGGTCAGGTTGTCATGGTCACGGGAGCGACCAGCGGTATTGGTAAGGAGTGTGCACTGCGCCTTGCCCGCGCCGGGGCCACGGTGCTCCTGGTGGCGCGCACGGTAGAAAAGCTCGACGAGACTCTTCAGGAAATCGCCCAGAAAGGGGGCGATGCCCAGGCCTATTCCTGCGATGTGTCCAGTGAGAAAGACTGCCAGAAGCTGGTCCGAGACGTCCTTCGGGATCATGGTCACGTGGATGTGCTTGTGAATAACGCCGGTCGTTCCATACGACGCTCGGTGCGTCACAGCTATGACCGCTTCCATGATTTTGAACGCACCATGGAGCTCAACTACTTCGGCGCCCTCCGCTTGATCCTGGGATTTTTACCGAGCATGGAAGAGCGGGAGCGGGGGCACATCATCAACATTTCCTCCATTGGCGTGCTCACAAATCCACCGCGTTTCTCGGCTTACGTGGCGTCCAAGTCGGCTCTTGATGCCTTCAGCCTTTGCGCTGCACCGGAATACGCGGCGAACAATGTGTCTTTTACCACCATTCACATGCCCCTGGTGCGCACGCCGATGATCGCGCCGACAAGCCTCTACAAAGCCTTTCCCACCTTGTCGCCGGAGCAGGCGCGGGACCTGGTGATCAAGGCGATTATTGCCAAGCCCAAACGAATGTCTACGGGATTAGGGGTGACCGGCGCCGTGGCCCAGGCCACGATTCCCAGTGTGACCGAAGCGTTTCTCAGTCAGGCGTACGCGCTGTTTCCCGATTCGCCCGCGGCACGCGGTCTGACTGAGGAGGAGGCCGCCGCCGAGCGCGCGAACATGCCTTCCAACAAGCTTGAGCTTGCGCAGAAAATGTTTGCCCAGGTAATGCGCGGCGTCCACTGGTAGACAATGAAAGCCGCAAGGACATCCGAATCCGCTGCTGAGTATGCCGTCGAAGCGATAGCTCCGGGCAAGTCGTGACGGAGCTGTTGTCCGTTGTGGTTCCCGTCTACAACGAGCGTGAGGTCTTGCCGACCTTTCACGATCGGATTCTGGCGGTACTCGAGTCTTTGCCGGTCTCCGTGCAACTGCTCTATGTAGACGATGGCAGCAGCGATGGCTCCAGCGAGTGGCTGGCCGAAAAACAAAGCGATGATGACCGTATCGGCGTTTTACGTCTGTCACGGAATTTCGGTAAAGAGGCGGCCATGTCCGCGGGCTTTGATCACGTCGAAGGCGATGCCGTGGTGGTGATCGATGCGGACCTTCAGGACCCGCCGGAGTTGATTCCCACCCTTGTGGAGCATTGGCGTGAGGGTTACGACGTGGTCTACGCGACCCGGGAGTCCCGGGAGGGTGAGCAGTGGCTCAAACGTCAAAGCGCAGCCCTGTTTTACCGGGTGATGGACCGGCTATCGGATGTCCCTATTCCCCGGGACACCGGTGACTTCCGTTTGCTCAGCCGCCGGGCCGTGGATGCTCTCGCCAAACTTCGCGAGCAGCATCGGTATATGAAGGGCCTCTACGCCTGGATCGGTTATCCCCAGAAAGCGGTTCCCTATGCGCGCGACGCCCGCTCCCTGGGGCGGAGCAAATGGAGCTACTGGCGTCTCTGGAACCACGCCCTGGAGGGCATTACTTCCTTCTCCGCCGCACCCCTGAAGCTTGCTACCTGGCTGGGGCTGTTCACGTCAGTCCTGGCTTTTGCCTACGGTTTGTTCTTTTTATTGCGCACGCTTTTTCTGGGTAATCCCGTGCCGGGCTATCCGTCGCTGATTGTGATCATGCTGTTTCTGGGCGGTGTGCAGCTCGTCTGTCTGGGCATTATTGGCGAGTACCTCGCGCGAACCTATAACGAGAGCAAGGGGCGGCAGCTGTACTTTGTGATGGACTACCGACCCAGCGGTGGCCTTCATCGCCGCGAGACTCTGGCTGACACCTCGGAGGAAACGGCAGTCAGCCCACGCTCCGAAGAAAACGAGCGCCTGCAAAACCCCTGATGCTCGTTACCCATCCTTAATGTCCCCGCTTTCGCCAGTATTGGACGGACCTTTACAGCGCAGTTGGCCCTGGCTGCTCGCTGGTGCGCTCATCTACCTTTCCTTCGGTTTCACCGAAATGATGGGCTCGGATCTTTGGTGGCATATTGCTGCGGGTCGGGAAGTCATCCAGCAGGGAAGCCCCTGGCTGGTCGATGACTGGTCCTTTACGGAGCAGGGCAGCGCCTGGCACAACCACGAGTGGCTGGCGGATCTGTTGTTCTATGGATGGGTGCGTGTCTTCGGTGTGGCGAGCCTGGTCATCTGGAAATGGTCCCTGATCATCGCGACCTTCTGTCTGTTTCAGCAGTTGCTGACCCGCATTAGCGGTAACGCCCTGGCAGCGCTTTTGGCCTGCACCGCGGCTGTGGCGATTGCAGCGCCTTTTCTGGACATGCGACCCCAGCTCTACTCTCTCCTTGGCTTGGCGGTTCTGCTTGAGCTGACGCTGTTTCGGTCGCCACGCCTGAAAGCCCTATTGCCGCTGTTTCTTGTCTGGGTGAACCTCCACGGCGGTTTTGTGTTCGGCCTGATGGTGCTGGCTATTGTGCTGTTTCCCTGGCGCGAATGTTCTTTGGCAGCCCTGCGCCGCGCTGCATTTACCTGGAGCGCCTGCGCGCTCATCTGCCTTGTAAATCCTGATGGCCTGCGCATTTTCTGTTTACCGCTGGTCTACGCACTGAATGCGGACTCGCCCTACCGAAGCCTGGGCGAGTGGCGATCGCCCTTTGAGGCCGGGGGGATTACCTCGGCGTGGTATGCCTACTCCCTGGTGATTGGCGCTGCCTTGAGCCTGACCTGGCTCCTACCCGCGGTGCGACGACGGGTGCGTTTTAGTCCGGAGCTTGTGGCTATCGCTGTACTCAGTGCCGCCATGTCCGCAACCAGCCGGCGCTTTATCATTTTGTGGGCCATGGCGTTTGCGCTCTTACTTGCCCCTTTTGCTGGCGCGTTATTGCGTCAAAAGCTCGTGCAGCCCCTAATGCTCCCGGCGCTATTAGCCCTGACTATCTGGGGAGGGCTTCGCGTCGCGCCTTACTCTTTAAGTTCAGGTATTGCCTTTCACTATCTCACCGCAGAGTACGTGTTTCCCCATGGGCTCGCGGACTTTGTCGAAGCCAATGACCTCCAGGGCAAGACCTTTGCTTTTTACAACTGGGGGGGCTATCTCCATTGGCGCAGCGATGGTGCTCTGAAGGTGTTTATCGACGGCCGTGCAAATACGCTGTTTGATGATGCGACTTACCTGGATTACGTCACGGTACTCGGCGCGCGCCCGGGATGGATAGAGACGGTAGAAGACTCCGGTGCGGAGCTGTTTATGTGGCCCCGGGGTCGCAATGGCGTCCGGTTGACCCGGGGGCTGTTGCAGACCGGGCGATGGCGATTGCTGTACGAGGATGTGCGGGGTGTGCTTCTGGCCCGCGAGGGTTTTGCATTGCCTGTAACCTTGCGTCTCCCGGACGATAGCGTAGATACGCAGCTCACGGCGGCATATCTCGCCTCAAAGAAAGGCGATACCGTCGCGACACTGGCCGCGGCGAGTCGCGCCCACGAACAGCGGCCCTGGGGGCGGGCGACCTGCACCTGGTTACGACGGAGTTTGCAGGCGAACGGTCAGCTCCGGGAAGCTGAATCGGTGATGGAGGCCTGTCGTGCCTACTTTCCCAGTAAGTATTTACGGTAGGCTTGCATTTGTTGAGCTGTGTTTATGAGTCGCCGGCGTTTTCCGGCGGGACTTCCCCATGAGGAGATGTTGATGAATATGCGTGGATGCTTTCTGGCAGCGCTGGTGGTGTTTCCCTTGCAGCTGTCGGCGGCGACCCTGATTCACAACGTGCGTGGTTACACCCTGCACGACGGTGAGCGCTTGTCTTTTACAGCCCTGGAATATGACAAAGGCGTAGTGACAGCGATTTACGACGATGCGGCGTCTGCATCAGCAAGCAAGGCAGCGGAACGTATCGACGGACAGGGGCTGACATTGCTGCCAGGACTCATCGATGCTCATGGCCATGTCGCTGGTTTGGGCAGCGCACTGGCCAGTGTGGATCTCACAGGCAGCGACAGTGAAGGAGAAGCGGTTGCGCGTCTGAGTGCCGTGGCCGAGAACGGAGAAGCTTGGCTGTTCGGTGCGGGATGGAATCAGGTGCTGTGGCCCTCCGGGGAGTTTCCTTCCAAAACGTCTCTGGATGCCGTGATTACAGATCGACCGGTCGCTTTGAGTCGCGTGGATCGTCACGCGCTTTGGGTCAACAGCAAAGCGCTGTCCCTGGCGGGTATCACCGCCGACACCCCGGATCCCGCCGGGGGGCAGATTGTCCGGGACGACGCGGGGGAGCCCACGGGGATTCTCATCGACAATGCCATGCGACTGATCGCCGAGGCGCTACCGGAAGCAACGGTGGAAAGTAAAAAGCGCGATCTCAGCCGGGCGATGCGCTATCTCGTGAGCCTGGGCATGACGGGTGCCCATGACGCCGGATCCACGGCGTTAGAAGTTGATGCCTACGACGCGCTCCTTAAGGACGGCGAGTTTCCCATGCGGATATATTCCATGTTGCGTATGGCTGATCCGCTGATCGAAAAGAAGTGGTTGGAGGGTCCGCGAAAAAGTACCGGCGGGTTGTTTGAGCTGCGGAGCGTGAAGATCTCGGCTGATGGTGCTCTGGGCTCCCGGGGGGCTGCGCTGTTTGAGGATTATTCCGACGATCCGGGTAACAAGGGGCTGCTGCTTTTGTCTGATGAAGAGCTGTCGAGGCAGATCAGCCGCTCCGCGGAATTGGGGTATCAGGTGAATGTGCACGCCATTGGCGATCGGGCTAACGCAAAGGTTCTTGATGAGTTTGAAGCGCTCAACGCGTCTTCCGGGCAGCGAGCCCTGCGCCATCGTGTCGAGCACGCGCAAATCCTCCGCCCCGTGGATATTCAGCGCTTTGCTGAGCTGGATGTCATCGCATCGGTGCAGCCCACCCATGCAACCAGCGACAAGAATATGGCAGGCACGCGATTAGGTGAGGACCGTCTTGAAGGGGCCTACGCCTGGCAGAGTCTTTTTGAGAGCGGCGCAAAGCTGGCAGGGGGGTCGGATTTTCCCGTGGAGCCTCCCAATCCCTTTTTCGGTCTCCATGCCGCAGTAACCCGTCAGGACCGTGATGGTGAGCCGCCCGGCGGTTGGCGCGTTGGAGAAGCACTCAGTCGTAACAAGGCTCTTTCCTTGTTTACGGAAGACGCCGCTTACTCGGGGCATGCCGAGACCCAGGTCGGCCGCCTGCTCCCCGGTTATGCCGCGGACTTTATCCTGGTGCGGGATGATTTCTTCGCGGTGCCACGAGAGCAGCTATGGAAGAACAAGGTTCACGCCACGGTCGTTGCCGGAGAGTTGGTCTTTGGTGAGCTCTGAAGGGCGCCCCGGGGCATTTGGAGAAGGTGGTTGTATCGACCTTGTTCGGGCACTTATAATCCGCCTCCCTTTCAGGACCATAGCTCAGTTGGTTAGAGCGCTACCTTGACATGGTAGAGGTCGGCGGTTCGAATCCGCCTGGTCCTACCAAAAATCAAAACCCGCCAAATGGCGGGTTTTGTGTTTTTGGAGGATTAGGTTTCGATGAGGAGCGTTTTAGACGGCGTCGCTGGCGACGGCGCCCCGCAGGGATTACAACAGGCCTTAGCCTGTTGTGATCAATCCGCCTGAAACGTCGAGCAAGGTCTAGAGCATTTCGAATGGTCTCAAGTATTAGCACCGCTTCTCCAATTACCTGGCGCGCACACCTGGGGGCTGTTGCGCGCCTCGGTCTGCCGCTGGTCGGCAGCCATCTGGCGCAGGTGGCTATCGGCGCGACAGACACGCTGATGCTGGGCTGGTACGGGGTTGGCGCACTTGCCGCGGGCTCTCTGGCTGCTTCTGTGTTCAACCTTCTGATGATCGTGGGGGCGGGCTTCGCCTTCGCCGTGATGCCCCTCGCTGCCGGCGCGGCCACGCGGGGTGACGATGAGCAGTTGGCCGGCGTGACTCGCATGGGTTTCTGGTTGTCGGCACTCTACGCTTTACTGGTGCTGCCTTTGATGTTCTGGTCCGGATCTTTGCTGTTCTTCGGGCAGGATCCTGCCGTGGCCGCCGGCGCCCAGAGTTTTCTGCGCATCGCCTGTTGGGCCATGTTTCCGGCGTTGTTTGCCATGGTTATCAAGAGCCACCTGTCGGCGCTGGAGCGCACGCGCATCATTTTGCTTGTGACCCTCATGGCGGCGGTGTTCAACGGTATCGCTAACTGGTTGTTGATCTTCGGGAAGCTCGGATTTCCCGAGCTGGGTCTGGAGGGTGCGGCGATCGCTTCGTTGATCGCGCACGGCGCGACGCTTGGCGGCCTGGTCGCGTATAGCCGCGTGTCGCCCCGGGCCTCCCGCCGTGGATTGTTCGAAGGTTTCTGGCGGCCCGACTGGGCGTGCTGTCAGCAGGTCTTTCGCCTGGGTTGGCCCATCGGCATCACACTGTTGGCCGAGGCCGGTCTGTTCGCGTTCAGCGCGATCCTGGTCGGCTTGCTCGGCGAGACGGTGCTGGCGGCACACGGCATCGCCATCCAGCTCGCATCAATCAGTTTCATGGTGCATCTCGGCCTGAGTCAGGTTGCCACGGTCCGGGCAGGGCAGGCGATGAGTATGGGGGACCTCGTGTCTCTCCGTCGCGGTGCCGTCGTCGTCGCCGCCTGTTCTGTTAGCTTCTCGATGTTGGCGATCGGGGCCTTCGTGTTCTCGCCGGAGTTTCTGATCGGCCTGTTTCTATCTGCAGATGATGCCCGCTCGCCGGCGATCGTGCCCATCGCCATCACGCTGCTAACGGCAGCGGCGCTGTTCCAGCTGGCCGACGGCGCTCAGGTCGTCGCTCTGGGCCTGCTGCGCGGGGTGCAGGACACGCGTATTCCGATGATTATGGCGGCCGTTATTTACTGGTGTATCGGTGCGCCGGCTGGCTATGTGCTGGGTTTCCATGGGGGCTTTGGTGGGCCCGGCGTGTGGTTTGGCCTGGTGGTCGGATTAGGATTGGCGGCGGTGGCCCTGTCGCTGCGTTTTATCCGACTATTGCCACAGCGCTAGCAGCGCACTGTTTCATTAAAATCTTGCGAAGCGGTTATCGGTATAGTGGGTTGCTTGCCGCGTTTACGCTTCGGCACTGCTCGCGCCATTTAAGGACTATTCATGCGTTTTTCTGTCAACCCAATTCTCCTGGCCGGCCTGATTACACTGCATATTGCGACCCTGTCTTCAGCGTCAGCCCAATCTGATTTAGAGGTAGATGGGGGTCGCCTGAACGGGACCATGGCGACCATGAAGACCTATGGGGGCACGCCCGAGGGTGGGTCCACCCGCGTTGCCTATAGCGATGCCAACAAAGCGGCGCTCGAGTATCTCGATGGACTCATGCGCGAAGCGGGACTTGTTACCCACATTGACGCAGCGGGCAATCTTGTTGGTCGTCGTGAAGGTCGCAGCAGCGACCTGGCGCCGATCGTTGCGGGATCTCATATCGACACTGTGCCCAATGGGGGGCATTACGATGGCATTGTTGGCGTGATGTCGGCTATTGAAGTCGCAAGGACGCTCCATGATCAAAAGGTTTCTCTCCGACACCCGGTGGAGTTTATCGTCTGGTCAAACGAGGAGGGTGGTAAAACCGGTAGTCGTGCAGTCGCTGGTGCTGTCAAACCCAGGGAGTACGCATTGCCCAGTCTTGGTCAGCGAAGCCTGGGCGAGGGAATGCGGTTTCTTGGCGGAGAGCCAGAGCAGCTGGATTCTGTGACCCGAAGCCCCGGCGACATAGCTGCGTATCTTGAGCTGCATATCGAACAGGGAGCCATACTGGATCGCAAGAGCATCGCTATCGGTGTCGTCGAAGGCATTGTTGGTATTCGCCGCTGGAATGTCACCGTCGATGGCTTTGCGAATCATGCGGGGACGACGCCCATGGATCAGCGCAGCGACGCGCTCTATACCGCTGCGCGGTTTGTGACCCTTGTACGTGACACCATCACGGACGTTCCCGGTACCCAGGTAGGCACGGTGGGACGCATTCAAGTGTTTCCGGGGGCACCTAATGTCGTTCCCGGACAGGCAGTTATGAGCCTTGAGATTCGTGACTTGAGTATGGATAAGCTGGGTCTGCTGTTTGATCGGATTTATAGTGCCAGCCAGATTCTTGCCAGGGAAACCGGCGCAAAAATCAGTTTTGAGCAGTTCTACGAGTCCATGGCTGCGCCGACAAACGAAACGCTTCGTCAGATCATAGAAGCGAGCACCGACTCCCTCGGACTGAGCCGCCAGCGAATGCCCAGTGGGGCAGGGCATGACGCACAGAGTCTTGGGACTATCTGCCCCATTGGTATGATCTTTGTGCCAAGCCGGGATGGTACGAGCCATGCGCCATCGGAATTTACCAGTCCACAGCAAATCACCAACGGAGCAAATGTCCTGCTCAGAACCTTGATGGGGGTTGATGCGCAGATAGATAGCGATTAACGCGCTCCGCCGGGGTCATAACAGGCCTCAGTTTGGCGTGCGCTCAGATTTTTAAGTTCTTCTCTACACGCTTTTCCGGAGCCTGATTCATGCTCAATCCCACACTTGCCGCGACCCTTGGGCCCATGCGCGCCCCGTTTCTGCTGTTGGTTCCTGCAGTGATAGCTCTCGCCTGGGCGTCGGCATTTTATGATGGTCAGCCCGTGCGGCTCTGTGATCTGTTACTGGCATTTTTCGGCGCCATGGCTGCTCATATCAGCGTAAATGCGCTGAACGAGTACGAGGATTTTCGCAGCGGTCTTGATCTGCACACCAAGCGCACGCCTTTCAGCGGGGGGACTGGCACATTGCCCACGCATCCCGAAAAGGCGCCTCTGGCGCTGTTGGTTGGGGTGGTCAGCCTGATGCTTGTTTTTGCCGTGGGTGCCTGGTTTGTCTACCGGCGAGGCCCGGCGCTGATTCCCCTGGGCCTGGTCGGTGTCGCCCTGATTGTTTTCTACACGCGCTTCCTCACCCGTTCACCGCTGTGGTGTCTGCTGGCGCCAGGACTCGCCTTCGGGCCGATCATGGTGCTTGGCGCGTACTTCGCGCTGACGGGTCACTATGGAGTCACGCCGGCAGTGGCGTCCCTGCTCCCGCTTTTTCTGGTGAGCAACCTCCTGCTGATGAACCAGTTCCCGGATCAGGAAGCAGATGCCACGGTCGGACGCTATCACCTGTTGCTGGCACGGGGCCCTGCGGCAGGGGTCGCGGTGTACGGGCTTTTTATCGCCGGCGCTTATGCGTCAGTACTGATCGCCGTGCTGACGGGGTATCTGCCGTTGGCATCGTTACTGGTACTGCTGTCGCTGCCTCCTGCGCTGCTGGCTCATCAGGGGCTGCGCCGTCACCACGCCGACATTCCGGCGCTGGTCCCACATATGGCGCAGAACGTTGCTTTGAACCTCTCGGCGCCACTGCTCCTGTCTCTCGGGCTGTTCCTCAGCGGTGATGGTCTGGCAAGGGACGAAGTGGCGGAGCGCTCCCTCAGTCAGCTTGTGAATCAGCAGCTGGACTATGACGGGCGTCTGGTGAGAGTGCAGGGAACGCTGCGCAGCCACCCGTCACCACTGCACTACTGGGTAGAGGATGATGAACTCCATCGTGTAGAAATCTCGCCGATGCCTGGTGTCACCGAGCTTCTCGGGATGATCGTATCGGTCGAAGGCGTGTTTCATTACCAGCGGGACAGGGGGCGGACTATCGATGTGCGCAGTCTGGTTCCGGTGGAGTAGTCGTTCGGAGTAAAGGCGTTTCTCACACTCCGCCCTGCCTGAGTTCTGCGTGATCCTAGCACGCGTGATCCTACCAAAAGTGCAGTAAATACTTGAGGGTGCGTAGCGAGTAGATATCCGCGCTGAACGCAGAAACAAACGCGCCTAAAACCGCTAGGTTTGCCTAAACATGCTCACAGAATGTAACCTCGAAGCCGTGTGCTTGTCACTGCACCCACGTAAAGCATTCATATCGGTAACCACTTCCCCGAAAAATGTTCCCAAGTAACCTGCTACGAGGCAGCCTTGACCACCACAGCATCCGACGCGCCGAGGCGGCGCAAACGACCAGCTAAAAAACTACGCGCCATAACGCGGTGGATGTTCTACAGCCACCTGTGGATCGGTGTCACCGTCAGCTTTTTAGTCGTAATGATTTCCGTGACGGGCATGATGCTGAACCACAAGCGCACATTTGGTTTTATGCCTGAAACAGCTTTTAAACAAGCCGAGGCTTTTGCCGCTTCCTTGCCTTTGCCCACGCTTGCGCAATTGGCTGAAGCTGCCGTAGCTCCCGAGGTGGCCGCTACGGGTATTGACCGCATGGACGTGCGACCCGACAAGGGAATCATTAAAGTGCGTTTTAATGACGCAAAGATCAGTGAAGTTACCCTCGCTTTGAATGATGGCACTTTGCTACTCGCGGGCCTGCGTAATGACAGCTTTCTTGAAAAGCTCCATTCAGGAGACGTTTTTGGCAAACGCGGATTCCTCCTCAGTGATGTGGCGGGCGGTGCTTTGGTGCTGCTTTTTCTGAGCGGTTTCTGGGTTTGGCTTTACCCCCATACCAAAGTCCGATGAACACCCTCGCATTGCTTTTGGGGGTTTTTGCAATTCCCCTCATTATACTTTTGTCATGCCACCGTTTTCGGCGCCTGGGGCCTCAAGGACGGCGGCGGGTTTGGGGTCTGGTGATCGGTTATGGATTCGCATTGATCGTGGTGCTTGCTGCCATGCTTTCGCCACCTGTTCTATGGACAGACAGTCAGCCCCTCAGAACGCTGCTGGTGTATTGGGGCCTGTTGACGTTTCCATTGCTTGGCACTCTTGGCGCCGCGCTGACGGGCCTGCTCACCGCAGTCCGGCGGGGAGGCCCAAGTCCTCAGCATTAGGCATCCTGTTCACTACCGCTTCGGCCATTGCTGACCGCTCTAGAGGCTGTGTATGGGCGGAACACCTTCGAGGGCGCATTGATCTTTCCGCACAACATTGGATTGGCGGCAAGTCCAAACTTGGCGCTGATACGCAGGGCAGCGCAGATAACGGTCATCGAAGTCGCCGGCACGGGCTTCAACCTCCCTACATTGCTGCGGTCGATGATGGTGTGGCTCCGATTGTGGCGGGCCTTGACTCCGTCAACGGTTTCAACATGCACCAGCACGGCTACCTGGCGAACACGGTGCTTAAAGGCGAACTGGGTTTCGAAGGTGTGGTCTTGACGGACTGAAATGGCGGGTTGCGATGGGGACCGCCTCACACGATTATCAACGCCGGTGTCGACATTGCCATGCAGCCCGGCAGCCAGGACGAATTTATGCACCGTCTGACGGCTTCTTTTCTGGATGAATTGGAAGCCGACGCAGACCATGCTCTCTTTAAGTTCGGCTACGGCTTGTCTGATTACTGAGAGCAGTGTCTGGCTGCGTAGTAGCTTCCGGCACGGGTGACAGATGGACAGCATCGGATATCGCTTTTTCATCCAATGCGGAGTACATATACATCGCGGATATCATGGATCGGTAGCTATGGAGCTACGATGCCAAACGGTACGAGCCCCCGGGCGTGTTTAGTCGCACCGGCCGGCGTGTACAGAAATCTGTGTTGAATGATATGGAGTAATCCCGAGATAGTTAGCCCCCCGAGACCTCGAAAGTCAGGCTGTAGCGACTTCGAGGTTTCAAACAGTGACGGTGGGGAGTTATCGATTCGAAGAAGGTTTGGAAGACGATGAACATTAAACCCGTGGCAGGCGCTATTGGCGCTGAAGTCAGCGACGTAGATCTTTGCAATCCGATGACCGACGATATGAAGCGCAGTCTGCGCGAGTTGGTAAACCGGCATGAGCTTGTTTTTTTTCGGGATCAGGCGATCACGCCCGCCCAACAACGTGACCTGGCGGCACTTTTCGGCCCACTCCAGAGTCATCCGGCCTACGATACGGTTCCCGATCTGCCCGAGGTGATGGTGCTCGAGAGCACGCCCGAAAAGCCGTCAAAGATTGAGGTGTGGCACTCAGATATGACCTTTCGCCAGCACCCTCCCTCGATCACGGTACTGCGTGGCGTGGAGATACCCAGCGTTGGCGGCGACACCCTTTGGGCGAGCATGACCGCAGCCTACGAAGCCCTGTCGCCGGGGATGCAGCGTTACCTCCAGGACCTGACAGCGGTCCACGACTTCTCCCAGGGGTTTAAGGAAAGCCTGTCAGAAGAGGGCGGTCGAGAGCGTCTGGCGGACGCCCTGGCAAACAACCCTCCGGTACGGCATCCGGTTATTCAGACGCACCCCGAAACTGGTCGTAAGGCCATTTTTGTGAATGCGCTCTTTACCACGCATATCGAGGGGATCTCTCCCCTGGAGTCCGCCGAGGTGCTGCAGTTCCTTTACAAGCATTCCACAACACCCGAGTTCACCTGCCGACTGCGGTGGGCTAAAGACACCGTTGTGATTTGGGACAACCGCAGTACCCAGCACAAACCGGTGAATGACTTCTTCCCCGCGCTCCGGAGCCTGCACCGCGTGGTCAGCGAAGGCGACTCGCCCTACTAGGGGAACGTTTAGGCGCAAGGATCCGCCATGGACCATGGACCATGGTCTAAATGGACATGTATGCCTAAACCTCCTGTGATCAATTTTGCCTGATGGTGGCGGCACAAGCGGCGATTGATGTCCGCAAACCATCTCTCGTATACCTGCGACTTATTTCCCATGCCCATGCATGCAATTTGGGGTTTTTACCCCATCCAATAGCACGCGTCTGATACGTAGCCTGTCCCCACGGTTAACGCAACAACGGGACAGACTCATCATGAAAACTCTTGCAAGCAAAGCAGCCTTGGTTTTTTCCCTGGCGCTATTTTTTACGCTACCCGCCGCAGAGCAGGCCCAGGCCGGCGCCAATTGTGGTGGTTTACATCAGAAAAGCTGTTGGAATATCAATCCAAAGAAATGGTGCGACAGCGGCTTGAGCTACCGCGGTAACGGTAAACCCGGGCAAGGCCGCTGTGTAAAGAAAAAGAGCACGTCCCGTCCTAAGAAAACATGCGGTGGACTTAATCAATCAAGCTGCTGGAACGCCAACCCAAAAAAGTGGTGCAAAGGTGACCTCCAGTACAAGCCTACGGGAGTGCCCGGCACGGGCACCTGTGTCGCCCGGAAAGTGAAGCAATGCGGTGGTTTGAACCAGTCAAGCTGCTGGAGTGCGAATCCAACGGAGTGGTGCAGCGGTGATCTGCAGTACAAGCCCACGGGCGTTCCGGGCAAGGGCACCTGCGTTGCCCGTAAGGTGAAGCAATGCGGTGGTTTGAACCAGTCAAGCTGCTGGTCGGTTAACCCTACGAAGTGGTGCCGGGGAGATCTGAAGTACAAGCCTACGGGCATCCCGGGTCAGGGTACCTGCATAGAGCGCATCGAAGATGAGGATCTTCGAGACGTTGCCGGGCCCATTGCTCAGCGCGTCGCGAACCTGGGCCAAAACAACCCCCTCGAACAACTTCGCTCTTGCCTGAAACGACCTGAGAACTTTGCGCGACTTCGCGATGCAATGAAAAATCGCTCAAAAAATGGCGTGAATAGCGTTCTGGCCAACTGCGGCGCATCACCACAAGCACTCGCCGAATTCGGAAATCAGATGCTTGGGTTTTCCTCGGGCAGCCGATCATCAGGTTTTCGCACCATGAATGGTACCCGCAACAGCTCACAGTCTGCGGCTAGTGCCAAAAGTTGGAACTTGTCCATTGCGGTCGTGGGCAGTGCCGTTGCCTACGGCGGTATTGAGGGCGCGATCGGCTATCACGTCACCCTGCGCAGTGCCCCCGAAGCCCGGTTCTATGTGGCAGGTGGACTCGCGGCAGGCGTTGGTGTCTCGGCAGGCGTCGATCTGGCTTTGGGCTTGGGCTATGAAGAGATGCCTAGCAATCACTGGGCCCGCTCCAACGGTGTAAGTGTGAGTTACTCAGGAAAGGCCGTGTATGGCGGTGGTGTAGCCGTCGACTTTGGAACGGACTCCGCAAAACCAATCGGTATCACCGTGAGCGGCGGAGCAGGCGCCGGTGCGGAAGTGGGTGTGGTAACCGGCACCGTCGCACAGTACCTCTACAACTTTTAATTGGTATATTCCCATCAGCGTTACGCAAGCTTTAGAAGCGTTGGTGGGGTTTTCTACAAAGCACATTTGGCAGTCACAAGCCGGTTAGGGCAGTTTGGGGGATTTACCCCATACCCGATGCCATCGTCCAGTCATAGACTAACTTCAACGCTTACGAAAGAACGACACCAGGAGTTCGACATGGAAAGTAAAAGAACAATCAAAGTTTCATCACTTATCGGCTTGGCGGCACTGCTGTTAGTGAGTGTCAAAAGTAACGCTCAAATCCCGGGCATCCCGACAATTCCGGAAGTCCCCCAGATACCCGCATTTCTGCCGATGATGACGGACGTGCCCGCCACGGACGCTATGCCTATCGATGGCGAGTGGATGATCAGTTCGATTCGCAAACGTATCCGCATTGATCGAGGCCGCGCCTATGTCGTTGATCCGTGGGTGCACATGTTCGTGCTCAAGGTCGAACCGATGATGGTCGTAATCAGCGAGCTGCGCCGCACAGGACCTGGACAATACACGGGCAAGGATCTTCCGCTGGTAGGCCAGTTTAACGCGACGATCACGCCGGACGGTCTGTTGGATGTGAACGTGGCAGGCATGCTTGGACCGGTAAAGTACAAGCTGATGCCGGTTAGCATCACGGATCAACAAGCTTTTGAGTTTGAAAAGTCCTGTATGACTTCAGGACAGGGCTGTGGCGCGCAGCCTGGTTTCGGTCAGCCGCCTGCTTATGGTCAGCCTCCCGGATATGGTCAACCGCCAGCATATGGCCAGCCACCGGGATATGGTGAGCAGCCAGGATACGGTCAACCACCAGCATATGGTCAGCCTCCCGGATATGGTGAGCAACCGGGATACGGTCAACCGCCAGCGTATGGTCAGCCTCCCGGATATGGTGAGCAACCGGGATACGGTCAACCGCCAGCATATGGTCAGCCTCCCGGATATGGTGAGCAGCCAGGATATGGTCAACCGCCAGGGTATGGTCAGCAACCGGGTTACGGTCAGCCACCTGCATATCCTCAGCCACAGCCTATTCCTGGTCAGCCCGTACCCGGTGAACCTACGGTTGACCCTGATCAAGGTCAGCCACCCGTCAACCCCTGGCAGTAAAGTGCGCCACGCGCATTCCAGACTCTTCTTTGTTGCGACCCAGGATTGTTGCGACCCGAGCCAAATAGACAGGAATTGAACATGATTACGCTAAACATCCGGGCCATGACATTTTTCTTCGCCATAGTGCTTGCGGCAGGTGTCTTACTACTTCCCAGCCCGGCATCAGCGAAAGACGACTGCGGCGGTTTGAACCAGAAAAGCTGCTGGAGTCTCAATCCGGACAAATGGTGTGATGGAGACCTCAAGTACGTAGGCAATGGCAAGCCGGGAGGTGGTCGCTGCGTCAAAAGAACATCAAAGCCTAAACCCAAGCCTTCCTGCGGCGGCTTGAATCAGAAAAGCTGCTGGAATGTAGACAAAAACAAGTGGTGCAAGGGCGACCTTGTGTACGTAGGCACAGGTAAGCCCGGCGAGGGACGTTGCCGAAAAGCTGGCACTGACCCAACACCGGACTGCGGTGGCTTGAATCAGAAAAGCTGCTGGAATATTGATCCCAAGAAGTGGTGTGATAAAGGCCTGGAATATGACGGCAACGGCCAGCCGGGGGGTGGGCGCTGCCTGAAGCCCGGATCCGACAAGACACCCAATTGCGGCGGTAAAGGACAGAAAAGCTGCTGGAATGTAGACCCGAAAAAATGGTGTGATAAAGGGCTGCAGTACTACGGCAGTGGCAAACCCGGCGATGGCACCTGCGTGGTTCCCGGCACAGACCCTACACCCAGCTGCGGTGGTCTCGGTCAATCGAGCTGCTGGAATGCCAATCCAAAACTCTGGTGCGACCCCGGTCTGGAATACGACGGCAACGGCCAGCCGGGTGGTGGGCGCTGCTTAAAGCCCGGATCCGACAAGACACCCAATTGCGGCGGTAAAGGGCAGAAGAGCTGCTGGAACGTAGATCCCAAGAAGTGGTGTGACGAGGGCCTTCAGTATTTCGGCAGTGGCAAGCCAGGCGATGGCACCTGCTTTGTACCCGGCACGGACCCGACCCCGAATTGTGGTGGTCTCGGCCAATCCAGTTGCTGGAATGTCAGCTCTGCAGCTTGGTGTGACGCGGGCTTAGAGTATTTTGGTACGGGCAAACCCGGCGAGGGCCGCTGCATTCGTCCGGGAACTGACCCGACGCCCAACTGCGGCGGCGATAACCAAAAAAGCTGCTGGAACGCTAACCCAAAACACTGGTGCGACGATGGGAATTCCTACCGCCCCGGGATCGTTCCGAACGAGGGTATGTGCTACCGCAAATATTCCAAAGAAGAGTACGCAGAAGCGGCGAAACAAATGTTTGCTGCGGTAGAGTCATTAGGGGTCGATACGCCCATAAACAATCTGCGCACTTGTTTGATGCGTCCTGAGAACTACGAAAAAATGAAGGAGGTGATGCGTCGTCGATCGGAGAATGGTGCTAATGAGCTCCTGAAAATATGTGGTGTCTCTCCGGATGACCTAAAAGAATACGGTGCACGAGTGTTGGGTTACTTCCCCAAATCTCTGGTTATCGGCCTGGGCGCTGGAGCAGTAGCAGGCGTCGGTGCTGAAGTCGGCGTCGGTTACGCGATACCCCTCGATCGTGCCCCAGATGGACGTTACCTGTTTTCAACGGGATTAAGCAGTGGCGCTGGCGGGGCCGCGGGCGCTGACGTCAGTGTGAGCCTGTCTGGTGAGGGTGTACCTACCAAGCACTGGGTCGTTGAACGAGGTAAAAGTGTGAGCTTCTCGGGCAAACTCCTTGGCTCGGTGGGCGTATCCATTAACTTCCCTGAGCGCGGCTTGGTGCCCACCGGCTTTAGCCTGGGCGGCGGCGTAGGGCTGGGTGCTGAACTGGGTGTCGTGACCAATACGCGAGATCAGTACCTGTATGACTTCTAGCGTTACCTGGTCTAGCGGCACTTTTTGCGGCGCCACGTGTAATGACCCCACCCATGGGGCGCCCTTCTGTCGATGCGTAAGGTTTTTATGAGACTCCGACTTTTTATTTTTGGTTTAGTAATGCACTGCGCTTGCTCCGGTTTGGTTAGCGCACAGTCCGGGGACATCAGCGCGGAATCACTTCGTCCCCAAGAGTTACAGGACGCAACGTCTATTAACGCTATAGCCAGCGATTTGTTGCTCGCCCGTCTGGAGTACGGCAGTCAAAGCAATGCCATGATTTCCTCAGTGTCTCTTTACTATGCACTGGCTCTACTTAGCGAGGGAGCGGGCACAACGACAAGGGATCTCTTGAACCGCCGCTTGCTTCAAAACAGTGACACGGAGTTGAGCGAAGTCGCGCCGGCACTCGCAAAAGCGATAAGTTCTCCGTTTCTCGAAGGCGTCTCCCAAGGAGCTTTCAGCCTCAGTAGTTCGCTGTGGGCCCACAGTGGTAATGATTCCCCCCCTGCATGCCAGCAGCGTACTGACGCCTTCGAGTTTAAGGACACTTTTCTGAAGCAAGCAGCAAGCCTCTATAACGCTGGCGATCGTTCACTGGATTTCGTGTCGCCGGAGTCTCCCGGCGTGATTAACTCCTGGGTTGAAGAGCAGACGAGGGGGTTGGTTCAAAAGGTTATTAACCAGAAAACACTGGAGTGCCTGGACTGGGCGATTATTAATGCGGCGACGTTTGAGGGAGCCTGGGCGATATCTGCGCGACGACTTCCCATCTACGACGGCTACCGTTTCGTCAACGTGGAGGGCAATCTGCAGCCGGCAGAAACGTTTCGCAGTAATGATCATATAGCTCCCGTTGCTGACTTTGCCGATGGGAGCTCTGCCTTTGAGCTGCCTTTTTCAGGCGGAAAGTATTCATTCATAGTGCACATGCCTTCAAGTGACACGGACGATGTCTGGTCGTGGCTGCTTCAGGATTCAATACCCGGCGCTCAGGAAGTCATCGCCGCCGTATTGTCTAATACGGGAGCGTTAAACGAATTGACTATTCAGATGCCTGTTTTCGCATTTAACGACGCCGTGGAAATGACGGCTACTAGCCAGCTGCCCAAGGCTATGGGGATTGAGGGCCTGTTTAGCCAAAGCGCCGATTTTGGGCGTATGAGTGAGTTACCTTCCTACGTTCGTCTGATCAAACAGGACACTCGACTGGAGCTTGATGAAAAGGGAGTGAAGGCGGCTGCCGTCACAGTTGTGCTCGGAAAGGTTGGCGTTACCAGTGTCAGACGATCTTATCCCCGCCGCGAAATCATAGTGGATCGCCCGTTCAGCTTCGCTATTGTAGAACGCTCTACAGGCACTATGCTTTTTAACGGTGTTGTAACTTCTATCGACAGCGCGGACTGAACTCGAACGAATGGGAGATTGACCCGATTTAGATAACACTGTTGGTTTGGAGACGTAGTCCAACAGCCACCGTCATTGCTCAGCCCTCCTTTGTACTCTATGTCTTTCCCCTGACAACACTTCGTGCTCCAATAACCACTCCCCAACCTTCGCGTCATTCGTATGGAATGTACGTTGCGTGCCCACACTAATCGTTGGCGAATTAAGGAGTGCGAATGTCCAGCGAAGCGCCCACAGGAACCACTACCGTTGTTATCGCCGACGACCATTCCATTATTCGTGATGCTATTTACGATTTGTTAAGTGTGGCGACGCTACCCGGAGCGGCGGATTCGCCCGGCAACTTCGAGATTGTCGGTACCGCAGAAAACGGGCTTGAAGCGATTGCCGCTATTAAGGCAAAACGACCAGGACTTTTATTTCTTGATGTTTCGATGCCCCTCGCCGGTGGCGCGGAGATTATTCACGACGTTCGACGCTGGAGTCCGGATACGCGGATAGTTATTTTTACCGGCGTTACCTCCCCAAGCGTTTTGGCGGGCATTTTGGAAGCCGGAGCAGATGCAATCTTTAGCAAGCTCAGCCCAGCGCGAGATATGCTGGCGAAGTTGCCGCTTATTCTGATGGGAGAACGATACGTCGCGCCGGAGCTTACGGACATCATTCGCAAAGGGCAGCAAGGTGAAACACTCACTGGGCGAGAGCGGCAGGTGCTCAACATGATTGTCATGGGAAAGTCGAATAAAGAAATCGCCCAAGAGCTGAATATCAGTCCTAAAACAGTGGAAAAACATCGCGGCAGCGTTATGTTGAAGCTGGAGGTGCACTCCGTTGCGCAACTTATGGCTAGAGCTCTCAAAGACGGTTTGATCGACGCTACTTAGCAATATGGGGTGAATGCCCCATGGCATCACCGAAGGCAATCCCCGACTATGCAAGGAGAATTCGGCGGTAATCAGGGATCCGGCATGGTGAAAACACTAGCTCATTTAATGCTCAAGCGCGCTCGTCCGGGCAGTGTGAGTCAGTCTCGAGTCTGTAAGCGGTTTCTGCGGCTTGCATGCGGCCTGGGCACTTTAGTGTGGGCGGCGGGAGCCTCTGCGCTCACAGAGAACTATGTGCCAGCAATGGGCGATGCCGTTTTTTACACATTCTCCATAACCATCATCGCCGTTTCGGCTGCCGTGATTCTGGCCTACCGAGAATTTCAGTGGATGGCGTATGTTGCCTTGTTTTCGCTGTTGCTCCTCAGTGTGGCCAGTATGGACGGCAACCTGGCTTATCTTTTAGGAGGCGGTGACTTTGTTGTCTGGGTGGTGCCGTTTCTTCTCCTGTCTTCTACGACAGCAATTGGTTTTATCATCGTCTCGGCAAGAATAGAGCTGCATCATCCTCTGGCACGGTTTAAGCCTGGTTTTAAATTGTTAGCGCTTATATCTGCGTGTTTTCCTGCCAGCTGTGTGTTTTGGCTCGGTAACATCTCTCTCGCTTTCATGTGGCTGCCGGTAAATCTGTTGTTCTTTTTGATGCTGGTCTCTCAGGCCCTACCACCGATGACCTGGTCCGTGAGAGACCCCCTGCAGCGAAGACTGACGCGCTTTTTCCCTCTCGGTTTTGCTGGTATAGCGATCGCAATACAAGTGGTTCATTACACCGGTGAGGGTCTTTCGCAGGCGCGAATGAACGAGCTCAACCGCTTCACTGCGCTCCTCTACGCCATGTCCTCGTTGGCGGCGGTGGTATGGCAGATCGTGGCCAATACCAGAGAGAAACTCAAAGCGGAGCGGCAAGTTCTTGAAGCAGAGCGTAACGAGGCGCAGTTGCAGCTCGCTCTGAGTCAGGCGCGGTCGGATTATCAGGATGCACTGACGGCCGCTAGCCAGCATCGATCCAGGCTTGCCACCGTATCGCACGACCTCAAGCAACCGGTGATTGCGCTGAGGCACGCGGTAGACCAAATGCAGCGCGCTGGGCAAAGCGACGATGCAGGCAAACTATCGAGAGCCATTGATTACATCGCCAGTCTTTCCCACGCCTATGTCGGGGATGACTCTGCGGATACCCACAGTAACGATGCCGAGCTTGAACCCGGTGATTCCACCTCCGGCGAAGCCGAAGCAGTCGATGTGCAAACATTCGCGCAAATGTTGGAGCAAATGTTCTCAGGACAGGCCGAAGAGCAGGGAGTCCGACTGCGCGTTGTTTGTGCCAAAGGTAGCGTTTTGGTCGAACCCTTGCCCATGATGAGGGTCATGACCAATTTGGTGTCCAATGCCCTGGCGCACGCTCAGGCAAAACGAATTGTCGTTGGTTTTCGGCGACGCGGTGCCAAGATGGTGTTTCAGGTTCATGATGATGGCGCTGGAATTGACAGCAACACATTAGAAACGGTGCTTGAACCTGGCGTCAAAGGCATGGACTCCGACGGCCAGGGACTGGGCCTGGGAATCGTAAGTGAGCTCTGCCGCAGTGCGAGCGCAGACTTCCGCTTGCTCTCCCGCGAAGGAAAGGGCACCTCTGCGTATGTTTCTTTACCGATGATTGATTGATTGACTGAGTGATGTGTTGATTGGGGTGTTTACCCCATTACTACCGTTTCAGTGGTAAGAGAAGATCCTCCCGACGGTTACGCATCAGGAGGATCTGAAATGAAAAGACTGTTCGCACTGAGTTTTTGTTTTTCTTTAGTATTGATCGCTTCGGCACGGGCCGATACAGCGATCGCTCCCGGGGCGGATGACATCGAAAGGCCGTCTTCAGTCGTCGTTGACTGTGTCCTTGAGAATCCTTCCAAGGGCCGTCTTTTGAGCATTATTGATAAGCGGCTGTCGATTTTTAGTCACCCCTGCTCTGGTGGCTTATATCTTCTGGATTCTCCGAAGGGCTCCGCTGCCGGCCTTGGCACTGGAGCCGTTGCCCCGGTAGTCCAGGGTTGGTTTTTTCAGGATTCTCTCAAAACAACGAGGCTTTCTGACGACGCAATACGAGTCTCCGCAAGGTTCTTAACGGGAGTAGGGCCAAAGGGATACAGACCGTTTCATGCCGTGGTTGTGGTTAAACGAGTGAACGGGCAGTGGCAGGTCAGTGAACCTGAGCACCGGCAGGGTGATGTGCGCGGCACAGGGTCGTCGAAGACTGTTTTCCTGACGCGAGCGCATACGGTGCAGTCCCAGCAAGAGCTCGATCGGCTCTCGTTCTGCCGGGGTCAGAAACCCGTAGACTTTGATGTCGATTTCTCTTTTGAGAGATTGTTCCTAGCGACCGTGTATCTTAATTCCGGCAAGATCCGGCTGCTTGATCCGCAGGCTTTTGAAGGACCCGATGGCGTTTGGCTAAGGTACACCCATACAAGCCCGGCTGTCGTGAGCCGCGATACGAAGCAAACAATTGTTTGGTACGTGCTTCCTAAAAACGGAAAGTCGCTGGGGTCTGGTAGGCCTCCGAGCTATGATTTACTAACCCCGCTAGCTGGGGCTCGTGGTGGCGTAATAGATCGCTGCAGATTTCAGATCAACGTGCCCTATCTCTAATCATTGGTCCATTGGGCTGTTCCGGCACAGGAATCACACAAACACCAGCCGCGTTCGTGTGCCTTCCGGGAGTCGCTCCATGATGACATCGCCGCCATGCGCCGTCATTATCTGTCGACTCAGCGAAAGCCCGATACCGCTGCCTTCGCGTTTGGTAGTGAAAAACGGAATGAACACTTCGTCCAGCAGGTCCTCTGGCACTCCCGGTCCGTTGTCCTCTATGTCGATCAAGGTGCGACCGTAGTCCAGGCGTGCTGTAAGCGTGATGAAGGACTGTTTCTCATCATGCAGCGCCTCGATGGAATTCTTTAACACGTTGATCAGCACCTGCTCGATCAATTGCCGGTCTGCGGTGATTGTCAGGGTTTCCGGCTGTACGGATAGCCGCGTTTCGACGCCATCCAGGGCCTGCTTCTCAAGGTTGATCAGGTCGCGCAGCAGGTCCGCCACGACTATCTCCGAGAGCTCCGGATTCGGCACCTGCATAAGCTCCCGATAACGGGTCACGAAGCGCGTGAGTCCGGAGCTGCGGCGTCCGATGGTCTCAACCGCTTCGCGTATATCGTCGATGGCGGGATCCTTACGAAGCGCGGCGCTTTCATTGAGCATACCGCTGGCAGTTTCTGCCAGGGAACTCACGGGGGTCAGGGTATTCATGATCTCGTGGGTCAGCACGCGAATCAGGTTGCGCCAGGCGCTGCTCTCCCGGGCCGATAGCTCACCGGATAAGTTTTCCAGGGAGTAAAGTCGCTCTACGGCGCCATCACGACGGATTTCTGATACGGACACGCGAAGTTCCGCGGGAATACCCCGCAAACGGGTTTGTAGCAGGCGTTGTTGCCCCGCCCCGATTTCACTTAGGGCGCCGGGTAGATCCGGCGCGAGCTGAGCCAGGTCGTCTAGATGACGTAAACCCGTCAGCCCCGTAAGTCGCCGCGCGGGGTTATTGACGATGGACAGGCTACCGTCGGCCTTGGCGGCCAGGAGCGCGACCGGCACATGGCGTACAACCGTATCGAGATAACCCGCCTGGAGTTCACGCTCGGCGCTGGCCGTGCGGAAACGCGCAAGAATGCGGTTAAAGGCATCTCGGAGTTCTCCGTCCAGGTCCTCTTCAAGGAAGCGCTTTGTAAAGTCCTCGTAGGCGACAGCGGCAAAAAAGTCTTCCAGCGCGTTTACATGCGCGTGAACCGAACGTATCAGAAGGAATAGCTGTAGCGCCGCGATCATACTCAATATCAACGGCACGGCACGGTAGTCCCTGCCCGTCAAAGAAAGCGCGAGCAGCGACAGCGTCACCGTCAGTAGCAAAACCTGAAAAATGGTGGCCCAACGAAACCGCTGCCGGAAGCGCTGCTTCACAGATCGAACTTTTCCATTCGTCGGTACAGCGCTGCACGGGTGATGCCCAGAGCGTCGGCCGCTCTCGACACATTCCCTTCGTACCGTTGGAGAGCCGTTTGTACCAGCCTGCGTTCATTCTCTTCCAGATTGAGCGTTTCAGCCGCGGCGTCTACCTGCCGGGACTTAAGATCAAAGTCTTCAATGGCGAGAGCATCACGCTCGCCCATGATCACGGCGCGCTCCATGGTATGCGACAGCTCCCGGATGTTGCCCGGCCAGCTCCACTGTGCCAATCGCTGAAGGACCTTTGCCGGAACTTCCTTGGCGGGCAGGCGGTACCGTCGTGCGGCCTGTGCGGCGAAGAAGCGCGCCAACTCCGGCAGATCTTCAAGGCGCTCCCGCAGGGGCGGCAGTTCAATGGAGATGGTGTTGATTCGGTAGAGCAAATCCTCGCGGAACTCGCCGCGGGCAACCATGTCCTCCAGGGGCTGGTTAGTGGCTGCAATGAGTCGAATATCCACGTCGATCTCTTGGTCTGCACCCAGGGGAGTGACTTCACGGTTTTCCAGTGCGCGCAATAGTTTTGTCTGGAGCGCGAGGGGCAGGTTGCCAATCTCATCCAGAAAAAGCGTGCCGCCGCTGGCCGCCTGAAAACGTCCCGCCCGATCACTGTCGGCCCCGGTAAAGGCACCGCGCCGATGTCCGAAGAGTTCGCTTTCAAACAGGCTCTCGGCGAGGGCCCCCAGATCGACGCTGACCATTGGCGCGTCGGAGCGGGCAGAAAGACGGTGCAGCTCTTGGGCAATCAACTCCTTACCCGTGCCATTCTCGCCCCGGATCAGGACGGTGGCGTCGGTGCCTGCGACTCGCTCCACCATTTTCATGACGCGCTGCATGGACGCAGATCCGGCGATCATGGTTTCTTCGGGCGGTGGGGCGGTCAGTGCGCTGAGTTGAGCCCGGGTGTGTCGCAAATCTGCGGCTACGCGTAGGGTCGCGATCAGTCTGTCGTTCTGCCAGGGCTTGAGCACAAAATCCGTCGCACCCTCACGCATCGCCGCCACTGCCGTGTTGAGGTCGCCGAAGGCAGTCATAAGAACCACCACGGCATTCGGGTCGCGCTGCCGAATGTCTCCCAGCCAGTGCAAGCCCTCTTTGCCGCTGTTTCTGCCGATGGCGAAATTCATGTCCAGGAGGAACACATCGATTGCCTCAGCGGCCATGAGTTCGGGGATTTTGCCGGGATCAGTCTGGGTAATCACACGGCCGAAGTGCCGGCGCAGGAGAAGCCGGGCGGCGGTTAATACGTCCTCGTCATCGTCGACGATGAGCAGGGTGGTCTTGTCAGTCATGGGGCCAGTGTAGTCCCTCAAGTGTTCGAATTCGAACACCTATTTGCATAAGTGAACAATGGCGGCGGCGACTCCGGTCCTAAGTCATTGATTTTATTACTGGTGAAGTTGGGCCGATCCTTGCGTTACAGAAGCTATGAATAAACAAACGCAAGCTAGCTCGAGTATGGATCGCCCGATACAAGGCCAAACTCTTCCCCGATGGCTCGTCCCCGCTCTGGTTGTTGCGGCCCTGGTCGCTGCCGGCGTCTGGTTTGCCACTCGTGATTACTCAACAAGCTTCACCCTCGACGGACAGCGAATCCGCACGGACACGGTGACCACGGGCACCTATGAAGATTACATCCCCCTGCGAGCCATTGTTGAACCCGGACGGAGCGTGTTTCTCGACGCGATCGAAGGTGGCCGGGTAGAGCGTCTTCTGGTGGAGGAGGGGGCTACCGTTGCGGCGGGGCAGCCTCTGGTGGAGTTAAGCAACACCACCCTGCAGCTCGACGTTATCGCGCGGGAGGCCGAGGTCAGCGAGCAGCTGAACAATCTGCGAAACACGGAGCTGGCTATCGAGCAGAATCGCCTGAGCCTGAAGGGCGACCTGGTGGAGATTGACTACCAGATGACTCGCCTCGGGCGCCTCGTCAAACGCTACACCGAGCTCGAAGGTAAGGAGTTTATCTCTCGCAATGAGTATGAAAATGCCCTGGACGAACTTGAGTACTGGAGCAAACGGCGGGAAATCACCCTGGCGAGTCAGGCCCAGGATGAGCGCATCCGCGTTGCGCAGATGCAACAACTTCAAGCCTCGGTTTCACAGCTGGAGCAAAACCTGACCCTGGCACGGGCGAATCTGGAGAACCTGCTGATTGTCGCCCCACGCAGCGGACTGCTCTCATCCTTCGACGCCGAGATTGGCGAGTCTAAAGCCCGCGGTGAGCGCCTGGGACAAATCGATGACGTCGATCACTTCAAAGCCTCTGCCCTGGTCAATGAGTTTTATCTGAATCGGGTCAGTGTCGGCCAGCGAGCGAGACTGGAGCTTGACGGAAAGGCCTACACGCTAGAGCTCAGTAAGATTTATCCGGAGGTCTCCGGTGCACAGTTTGAGGTCGACCTGCGCTTCCTGGATGACACCCCGGGCAACATTCGCCGCGGTCAGACTTTGCAACTGCGTCTGATGCTCGGTGATACCGAGGAGCAGGCAACGCTCGTGAGTAACGGGGCTTTTCTTATCGACACCGGCGGCGCCTGGGTATTCGTTCTCAGTCCGGATCGCAGCGTGGCGACGCGCCGCGATGTTCAGCTGGGCCGTCGCAATCCAAATCAAATTGAAGTGGTCTCGGGCCTACTGCCCGGGGACGTAGTGATCACGTCCTCCTACAGCAGCTTCATAAACGTTGATCGACTCTTCATAGACCGCTAGGCAGGAACAAAAAATGATCGAGATGACAGACCTGTGCAAGGTATACCGGACCTCTGATGTGGAGACGACCGCGTTAGATGGCATCAACCTACAGATTGAAAAAGGAGAGTTCATTGCGATTATGGGCCCGTCGGGCTGCGGCAAATCTACGCTCCTCAATGTACTGGGAATGCTGGACTCCGCCTCTGCCGGCACCTACTCCCTCCAGGGTGAAAGGATCTCGGGTTGCTCGGAACAGGAACTGGCTGTCATTCGCAAGAAGCGCCTGGGTTTTATCTTTCAGAGCTTCAATCTCATCGACGAACTATCCGTTCGCGAAAACGTTCAACTGCCCCTGCTCTATCAGAAGGTAAAGCCCGCCGAGCGTGAGCGCCGCGTTATGGAGGTTCTTGAGCGCGTGAACATTGCTCACCGCGCTGACCATCGGCCCCAGCAGCTGTCCGGCGGGCAGCAGCAGCGCGTTGCCGTCGCCCGGGCGGTGATCAGTAATCCGGCGCTCATTCTGGCGGATGAGCCGACAGGAAATCTCGATAGCAGCAACGGTGAGGAAGTGCTTGCTCTACTCAACGATCTGAACCGGGAAGGAACCACCATCGTTATGGTCACCCACGACCCTGCCCATGCCGACCATGCGACGCGGGTTGTGAATATGCTCGATGGGCGCATCCTCTCCGAAAACGTCATGGCGAGGCAGCAGATGGATGAGATAGCCCATGTTTCTTAACTACCTGAAAATTGCCCTGCGTACCATCGGAGCTAATCCGCTTTTCAGCGTGATTAATATTCTTGGCCTGGCCATTGGTCTGGCCTGCTGCATCATTATCACGGTGTTCGTGAATTACGAGCTTTCCTACGACAAGCACTGGGATAACGCGGATCGTATTTATCGAGTGACCCGCGATTTCTTCGGAAACGACCTGAAGCTGGCCAGAGTCGCCCCGCCCATCGGGCCACTGTTGCAGGAAGACTTCGCTGAAATTGAAGATATGACCCGGATTTTTCAGCCTGGCCCCTTAAACATCATTCACGGCAGCGAGACGACCGTTGAGGAGGGCATCGTTATTGCCGACCCCAATGTTTTTGAGTTCTTTAATCTCGAGTTTGTGGCGGGCAGTCGGGACAGTGCCCTGGCGACACCCAATAACATGGTGCTATCTGAGCGTGCTGCGCAGCGCTACTTCGGGAGCGAAGATCCCCTGGGTCAAAGCCTGAACCTCATGGGACAGGTGGAAGCAACGGTTACCGGCGTGTTCAGGGATCTTCCGGAAAACACCCACATGGCTTTTGAGATGGTTGCCTCCATTGATGCCGTTCCGGGGTTCATGGGTGCTGACGAGCTGACAAACTGGGGTAGCAATAACTACTTCACCTATATTCGCTTGCCCGCGGGCTACGAGCCCCAGCGCCTGAGCGCCCGCTTTGATGATTTCCTGATCAAGCATCGCGGCGCTGATGCACCCTCAGGAACAGCGCTGGGTCTGCAGCGCCTTACGGATATTCACCTGACCTCTAACCGGGATTCCGAGTGGCGGGCCAATGGCAGCCTGAGCACGGTTTACACCTTTAGTGCCGTAGCCATGGTGGTGCTGCTCATCGCCTGCGTAAACTTCATGAACCTGACCACGGCCCGCTCAACGCAGCGCGCGCGGGAAGTCGGCATCCGCAAGGTGGTGGGCGCCACCCGGGGTCAGATTATTCGTCAGTTTCTGGGCGAGTCCGTGTTGCTGACCGCATTTTCCATGCTGTTGGCTGTGGCGCTGGTGGAATTGGTGCTGCCACCCTTTTCCGCTTTCCTTGAAAAGCCCCTGGTTTTTTCCCCGGCAGACCCCCAGACCCTCCTGACCCTGGTGGTGGGTACGGGGCTGGTAGGGCTGGTGGCAGGATCGTACCCCGCGCTTTATCTGTCCCACTTTCGACCCGTGGAGGTGCTCAAGGGCGCCGCTGCCGGGAGCGGATCGGCGATGCTGCGCAAATCGTTGGTGGTGTTTCAGTTCACTACCTCGATTGCGCTGCTCATCGCCACCGGCGTCGTGATGGCTCAGATGCACTACACAAAAAATCTCGATCTCGGTTTTGACCGCTCACGCAATGTCGTGATGAGTCTGCCGTATTTTGTCGATCTTTACGAAATCTACCGGCCCCTGCGGACAGAGATGGAAACCCATCCGGGCATAGAGTCCGTGGTGTATTCATCGCGGGTGCCGAGTATGCAGAACCTCGATGGATCGGGTTATGTGGCTCAGGGCAAGCAAATGGTGTCGGACAATATCCTCGCTATTGCTGATCTGAAGGTGGACGCCCACTGGTTCGAGCACTACGGCGTTTCTTTTCTGGCGGGGCGCACCTTTCGGTCCAACGAATTGCGACCTGAGGAGCCATCAGACGAAAGCCCTGTGACCCAAGCCTGGGTCGTTTTGAATGAGTCCGCCGCACGGCGTTTCGGTTGGAGCCCCAAAGAGGCTGTAGGCAAGGTGATTGTTCAGCCTGTTAGCCGCGAGCTGGACAGACTGGTGAACCGGGAAGTGATCGGCGTAATTCCCGACCTCTACTTCTCCTCCCTCCACGACGAGCGCAAGGCGACGATTTACTCGGAGCCGCATACGCGCTACGGGAGACGGTTATCCGTCAAGTTGGCGCCGGGAAACCCCCAGGCAGCCATTGCGCACATGGAGGCCGTATGGAAGCGAGTGCTTCCCAGAGATCCCATTAACTGGGAGTTTCTCGATGATCGCTTTGATGCCCGCTACCGGGCCGACGACAAGCAGGCGAAACTGTTCGGGCTTTTTTCGGCCTTCGCGATTTTTGTGGCGACTCTCGGCCTCTTCGGTCTCGCATCCTTCACGACGGAGCGACGCACCAAGGAAATCGGCATCCGTAAAGTCATGGGCGCCTCCGTTGCCGACATCGTCATTTTGCTGACCACGGACTTCACCCGTCTGGTTGTGATTGCCAGTGTCATCGCATGGCCCCTGGCGTTTTATGCAATGAGCCAATGGCTGACGCGATTTGCCTATGCAGCGCCTGCCTCTGAGTGGGCCTGGCTGTTCATTGCTGCCGCTGTGGGGGCTTTGCTCATTGCATGGCTGACCATTGCCTACCAGGCCGCGCGGGCGGCCCTTACCCGGCCTGTTTCCGCCTTGCGTTATGAGTGAGACTGACAGCGCGTCAACGCCCGGGCTGAGTCAGGGAGCTACACCTCTCACGTCCAGGTGACGTCGCAGAAACCCCGATGCCATCTTTAGCGATGCATTCGCCGCTTCGCTATCAAAGCGTTCCAGATGGTGCCGGGGGCTGTCCCAGTAGCGGATTTCGCCATGCCCGTCGCCTTCGCTGATGCGCTGAATCAAACTCAGCGCGTCATCAAAATGCATATCAAAGCGGCTGGTGTGAATCGCCAGCGCGGGTAGGTCGTGAAGCTCCGCAAACACCGCTGAGGCCAGGGGGTTGCTGGCTGGCACGTTACCTAGATATGCCCGCGCACAAAACGCAGCGGTTTCCATGCGAAAGGGGCTGTCCGCGGTGGCGCTCTTGGTGATGTAGGACCAGCCCGACAAACTGAGGTCGTTCCAGGGAGAAAAAAGTTGTATCGCTGCGGGTAGTTCCGCCCCCGCATCGCGCATCTTCAGAAGGGCGCCAAGACTGATACTCGCCCCGGCTGTATCGGCCGCCAGCACGACGTTGCTTGCGCCGTAGCGTTCGCAGGCCCAGGTGATGAGACGTTCGGTGTCGTCTATGGGTTCCGGGAACGGCGCCTCTGGCGAAAGCGCATGGAGGTTGATCAACGTGTCGGTCCCACACAACTCTCCGAGACGCTGTGCCGCCTGTATCTGGGGTTGAGACGGTGGCAGAAGAAAACCGCCGCCGGCGGTGTAAATCAGAACGCGTTCCAGCCGCTGCTCTTTGCCCAACCAGGCGGCCGGTAGAGGCACATCCTCGGCAGCCTCCAGGGGAGACGCCGATCCAGCTGTTACCGATAATGTCGCTGCATTGCCCCGCGCATAATCCTCGCGCAGAGATACCAGGATCGCTCTGAGCGCCTCAGGGTTATCAAGGTGATCGAATGCTTTACGAATCCGCGAGAGGAGCACGCGTTCGATGAGGCGATTTTCCCACCGCGCGTAGAAGTGATCCCAGGCTTTCTGCCAGCGCCGACGTTCGTCTGCTACGCGAATTACGAGTCCTTGGGCCTGTAGGGCCACCAGACGTTGCTCCGGGGCAAGGGCTATCGCGGCGGTAAAACTGTCGCTCATTAGCAGACGGCCTTTTTTTTCCTTGCGTCTATACTAAGGTCCAGAGCATCGTTGAACAATGGATCGGACGCTATGGCTGATTCGAAGTCGGACCGGAAAAAGACTCATAACGATGAACCATTGCTCGATGATTTACGGGATATGGTTCAGGCCAGTGGAATTCTGGGCGTGGATCGGAAAGACGATCCTGAGCAGCTGGAGCGCGTGCGCGAAGTGATGGCGCTGTTGCAGCCAGAGGTGCGTGTTGACCTTGTGGCCCGGATTACCTCTGAGGATGCAATAAAGTCCCTGCGTATCAAGCGCTTCTGTGAACATCATAATTTGACCAGTGCCGAGCGCCAGCTCGTGGAATCCCTTTGCGCGGGAACCACCTCCAAGGAGTATGCGAGGGAACACTTTATCAGTCCCAACACCGTGCGGACGCATCTTCAGCGGGTGCGTCAGAAAGTAGGCGTTACTCGCCAGGCGCAGGTTATCAGTCAGGCACTTTCCTGGGACTCCTGAGCTCCTTCCCCACAAAAGAAATCCTTCGTCTCAGCAAAATACGTCAATAGACGTATGGGCTTTGTGCCTTCCTCCTAGCATCCTGAACACTCAGCGCGTTGTGCGGTGCCGTCAGCAACCATCAGCTCTCATGGTTCTGTACAGCGATGAACTCAGGGGATGCACGTATGTACCTTCGTTATCGCCTTTTATTGATGATGCTGGTTGCCTTAACCCAGGGGCTCAGCTTCGGGCAGCTTGCCTTGGCGCAGGTGGTGGCGCCCTGGTCCAACGAGACTCCCCCGGAAGGCTGGGCTGATACTCAGCACGACGCCTTCGATGACCCCTACCATCCCCTCAAAAACCCCTCCGTGGATCCCGGCGCAGCAACGGCTGGCTCGGCCGAAAGCCCGGCGGTAAGTCAGTTTAGAGCCGACTGGAACTGGGGGGAGCGCTACTTCTCCCAGGAGTTTCCCGTTGTTCTCACAATAAGCAATAACTGTGAAACACAGCAGTTGTCACGCATTTTTGTAAACGGTCCGCCTTACCTTGAATTCGAGCGTGAGGAAGTGATGGTCCAGCGTAAATCTTCCAAGAACATTCGCGGGAAAGTGAAGCTCCCGGGGCCGCCCAAGCCTCCGCCGCCGCAACCCGGCGGTGTGCCCAGCCCGGGCTTTGGCTGGGTCGATCCACCCAATCTGGGTCCCCAGCCTCTGGGCACACCCCCTCCCATATTTCATCAACCTAACTGGGTGCCCATTGATGGAGAGGTGGTCGTATGGCATCCCTGGGCGCCGGATGGACCTGACGGGGAGTGTCTACCGGAGCGAACGCGCTACACCATCGGTGGGCATATGCACTGGCGTCCGCCCGGCGATAGCGATGAGGACGTTGATAAGGGGCCGTTCACGCTGGCTCGTAGCGACCCCTGTGAAGTGTGGTGGAACAGCTACGAGGAGCCGGCGCAGCGGGAGGGTGACTGTACCCGGGCGATGCAGCTTCTTGCGGAGCGCTTCCTTCTCAAGGTCGTGCCGGATTACTGGCGCAATGCACCGGAGGAGTGGGGTTGGTTGGTGCGCTTCGGCGGCGTCGACGACAAGAGCGTTGATCAACTGCTGCAAATGAAAGCGCGGGCCAGCGCAATTATAGGCCGGTGAGATGGTGCTGCAGCCCATGAAATCTCTGTATTCCCTGCCCTTGCTTTGCATCTCGCTGCTCCTGACGTCCGTCGAGGTGCTTTCGCAGTCATCCGCCGAGGCGATCAATACAGAAATCCTGATCAACGAAATAGATCTGATTGAGTCCGAAGCGGCTTATGAGGAGATCCTCGCGCCCATAGAAAAAAGCCTGAATCTGAATACACGCCTTTTCAAAGAAGCCCAGGCGCGTAAGAGGGCCGCGGACGCGGCGTTGGCGAAGAAAGGAAAAGGCAAGAACTGGGCCCAAAAGCTCATTGACGACGAAGAAACGGATCGGCTTCAGATTGAACAGGGCGCTGCGGAGATGGCGATGTCCGCTTACGGTCGCAAGATTCAGAGACTCGAAGGACAGATAAAGACCCTCAGGAATGAGCAGCGCATCCTCGAAGATCGCCTCAAGCTGAATATAAAAAAAGCGGACGAGACAACCCGGGCTGCGGAGCAGAGGCGGAGGGAGCAGGAAGTCGAAGATTTGAATACTGAGTTTTTCACCGCTAGGGCAAAGCGGGTGGCCACGGAGCGGGTGTTCGATGAAAAGTTGGCGGTCTTGAACAAACTGATCGACGAAACAGCGGCGCAGGGGCTAGACGAGGGCGTTGCCGCGCTCGAAAAAGACCGCGAGACGCTGACATTGGTGCGCGACCAATGGCTGACGGGTATTGAGACAGAGATAAAATCAGCAGCGCGCAGCCTCAATGCTACGTATCGCAAGAATGCCAATGACGAGATTGGTCCCACCCATTCTGATATCGAAATAGAAACAAAAGCCGACGAAGCGGCCTATGTCGATAGTTCCCGGATTGCACTAAGTGTTCAGCGTTCAAAGAACGTCGCCGGGAACGCCCTGGCCAACACACGTCATGACATCACTTTGGCCACAACGCTTGAAGATTACGGCAACACTGCACTCAGAGATGAGAAGACCGGGGAGTGGGAGATCGGCAAGTTTCCGATCAAGAGTGTCGATTGGGAAAAAGGTGAAGTCGAGTGGACGGGGGTTGCGGAACGCTACGGCTATTACTGGAAAGGCGCTGGCATAGGCGCAAAGAACATCGTGGTCGATCTGCTCACACTGCTGGCGGTGGGTACGGAAACGTTGGCACAGGCGACGGAGGTCGCCGCGAACAGCGTGCGAGACAAGGACAATCAGACTAACTTAACCGGCACCGACAAGATCGATGCGGTTTACACGGGGGGTAACTTTCTCGCTGAAGCTGCCGCGGGTGATCGCAAGACCGCAGCCCGACGCAGAGAGCAGATGGCAACCGCAGCCGAACGCGGAGGCTCTGCCGTTCTTCGAAAGGTTGAGCAAACCGCCGGCAAGGGAAAGCAAGGCTATAACGAGGCAACGCAGTTCGCCGGTCAGGTCGCTACGGAAGCCCTGGCAGATCTCTGGCTTGGCGGTTCCAAAGCCAGCAAGCTGGATGATGTGGCCGATGCAGGCAAGCTCAGCAAGGCAGATGGGGATGCCATTCTTGCACGCATCAACGCCGACGACCTCGCGAAGCGAACACGCGTGTCTAATCAGACAGCGGAGGAGTTCGCTGAAGGCCTGAAACGCACAGGGCTTGAACCCAAGCGAACTCTGGAAGTACGCGGAAAGAAATACCACGTCAGCGAGCCCTTCGAGAGCCAGGGCCGGACAATGGTGATCGCGCTGGAAGAGGGCGCTGATGGCTCCATGATCCCAAGGACTTTTGCACTCAGTGGCGAACATGGCGTTTGGCGCGCGGTTCCCGCCAAGAGTATGGGCGATGGCGTTCTGAACAAAGGCCCGAGGTCCGCCGACGGTGGTTTTATCAATGAGGGCGCCGTAGACCTTGACGCCGCGCTGCAGTCCAAACTCGACAGTCTGACCAATGAATTTGAGGTTCGTAAACTCGATGGTGACGACGAGATAACCATTGGCCAGGCAGCAATTGATATTGCTGACCCTAACCGCCTCGGCGCACCGGACTCCCTCGGTGCCGATGCGGCGGATTTAGCCCGCGATCTACCTGGGGTAAAACCCGGGGATCCTACACCGGTGGCAGGCAAGGCAGCCGTCCCGGAGCAGTTGCCTGAGGGAATGCGTCCGGATTGGGCTGACGGAATGGTGTCCCAGTCGACGATTGATCATTCGCTGTACGGGAAGTTGGAGCGCTTCGTTTACAAGTCCCTTGATGGGAAGACCGACTGGATAATCAATCGCGCGGAAAACGGCGATGTGTGGGTTGCGAGTATGCAGGATGCAACCGCAGAGATCTCAGCACTGGGGACTCGAACCAAAGCCTGGCAAACCAGCGGAATAACCGCGCAGCCTCTTACCAAAGGCGATGGGGTCTATGTCCCAGCCGAGGGTTGGAGGAATCCTTTCAACGAATATATGGCTGATCACCTGCCCAATGCCCCAGAGGCAAGTTCCAAAGCACCCGATGGGTCACCTTTAGTGTCGCCTGACGGTGGACGACCCCGTACGGGGACGGGGTCGCGTCAGGCTGCGAAAGCGGGCGATGGTCCGTCCGAGCGCGACATTGCCATCGCCAGTTCAGCCATGGTGCCGGAGCATGCGGAAGCCTTTGTAAAAATAGCTCAGGAGCGGGGAGAGATCATCATGATCCGTCCCGTCAATCCTGATTCCACGGCAAAGATAGCGAGTGATGCCGCTACAAAGGGCATGAACATCAAGGGCAAAAGCACTGACTGGGGCCCCAAAGAGGTGAAGGGTCTGATCCCCACCGATGCCAGCTACAGCAAACTCGGAAACCCTGATGCAAAGGTCAAGGCGTCGCCCAAGGACATCAAGAAATACTCAGAGCTCAATAAAAAAGCCCTGGGTGAACCCTGGGAAGAGTATGTCGATGGTAAGTGGGTAAGGCGCGATCCCGTAGAGCCTATCGCCATGCGCAAAAAGTTGTTCGACAAGGACGGCAACCCCGTCCTGGCGGAAGACGGAACGCACCTGGAAGTTCTCGCTGAGCGAAAGCTGGTTGTTGGCAAAGACGGAAAGCCGCTACTGGACGCGAATGGCAATCGGCAATACGAGGCGGGCAACCCCATCACGGCGGATTATGACCTGTTTGCCGTCGGTATCCGGGGAGAGCGGGGCAGGCTTATCGAGAACGATCCGGAAATGGGTACCATCGCTGAGAACGAAGTGGCGACGATGAAGGCCCTGAATGATGCGGTCAGAGAAACCGGCTACAAGGGCGGCAAGGTAGTCCATCACGGGCCGGCAAATCGCTTCGCCAATGAGTTCGAGGCAGCGGATTTCCCCATCGGCGTGGCCTTACCCAATGGGGATTTCATGGTGCTGCGCTCGGCGAGCGATGTACGCAAATTTTATGAGCGTATGGCCAGAGCCGGCTACAACATGGACGCGATGCCCGGGTGGGACTTCGGCATCATCGATCCCGCAGAGCGCGTAGCGAAAGCGCGAGCTGGTGATGCTAAACGTGCGGCGCAGGAAACTGACAAGGCACCGTTGCCCGATCAAGGGTCGAAACGCCCGGGAACTCTGGCGCCGAGGGTGGTTACGGGTGCAGCCAGTAACGCTCAGGAACAAAAAGATAAAAAGGAAAAGGCCGACCGGGAGAAGTTCATCATTTCCCTTGGGGAAACGCCCCTGTCTATCGTCGTCGATCCGATTTACTTCAGTTTTTATCGCAGGAATTTTGATGGTGGAATCGAAGGGCGGGAGCCCGATGATTCGACCTACATTGCCCTTGGTAACGATGTCGGTTTTGAACTCGAAAGCGCCATCAGTCTGGATGGCACAAACACGCATTCCCAGCTCGCTCTGGCCGCAGAGTTTTTACTGTCTGAGGAACGCGCTAAAGCGCCTCCGGCGGCGCCGCCCCAGAAGCAAGCGCCGCCCCCGCCGCCACCTTTGCAGAAACCGCCAGAGGTTTTGATCGGTCAGCCAGAACCTCCTATCCAGGAGGAGACGGAACCGCCTGAGGCCCCCCTCGAAGAGAAGACCTCTCCGCCACCACCTGCGGAGCCAAAAAAAGATAAGAAAAAGATCGGCATTGGAACGGGCACCGGCGGTGTCACCCATTTTTCCAGCTACAGCGTTGCCTGTTTCGGCCTCAGGCTGGTGGGTGACCTTGCCTATGTGGATGAAGCACAGGTGGAAGTGTCCGGGCCCGGTGGTTCGCAGCTGTATGACCTTCGGGTTAACGGCAGCGAGATTCGTCTGGAGCACGAGATCTATTCATACGGTAGCTATGCCTATGCGCTGGAGAATGCCACCGATAAAGACGGTGAAGCGATGACCATTACCGGCGACCCGAGGGGTAGCTACGAAGTGACCGCGGAGGACAAGCCATGTTGGTAAAAAGAGTGCTTGGGGAGGTGCTGTTTAGCGCTGTGCTGCTGATTGCCCTGTCGTCGACGGTGGGCGCGCAGGAAAACGAGCCGGCGGCTTCGGATGCAAGCCGCGATCTGACGCCTGAAGACATTGTGAGCTTTCTCGAAGAGGAGCCGCAGGATCGCGATGGGGGTTGGGGTTCCTTCCTTGGCGTCGATCCGATGAACAGCGCCACAGATCCTCGAATTGCAACGATTCCCACACCATCGGCGACCTGCCGGGCCTGCGAGAAGCTGGCGCTGCGCTTGAGCGAGCTGGAGGATAAGCGTCTTGGCAAACTGAGGCTGATGGATGAATACCTTTCGCAAATACGTCAGCTAACGGTTGCGCTGGAAACGCGCGGTGACAGTTTGCGGCTTAGCGATGCGGACGCAGTGGGTCTAAACCTTTTTCTACCTGGTGGGGTCGAAGACTATGGGATCTCCGCAGACAAAAAGTTGCGGGAACTTGCAACGGAGTTGGCGTCTCTCGTGGATCGGCAGAAGAGTCTCGCCGCCAGTTTTCAGGATCTGCAGAACGCTGCGGCGGTAACGCTGAGCCGATTCAAGCGCTGCGAGGAGTACTACTGTCCGGTTTCTACGGCGCGGGAGCTTGCTTTTCTGCAAGGGCAGTCCGCCGGAGATGTTTACTGGGAAGCAGAGCAGGCAAATAGCTATACCGGGCTAAACATCCACAGCGCTTTTGCTTTGCGCGACGAACTTAGTGTCGACTTTTCGGGTGCCCAGGCGGATCCTCCTGCTCCGCCACCCGTGGCGAACCCAAATCCGGCCCCTGTGCCTGAACCGACCCCGGACCCGGGTCCCGCGCCCGATCCGGCCCCCGATCCGGCTCCAGATCCGAGCCCGGCTCCTGGCCCCGCGCCAGCCCCGGATCCTACTCCCGACCCTCCGCCACCTCCGGAGCCTGCCCCGGGTCTGTTGCTTGTCAGTGGACCGCGCACAATCAGCGAAATCCACGAAGTCGGGGGTGACGCCTGTCCCCAGGCCCTTGGCACGCTGACGCTGCGCAACGATGGAGAAACAGCGCTTAGCTTCGACATCATCGGTGTTGCCCCCTGGATGAGCATCAACGGTGGTCCTTCCGGAAACAACGTCACGGGCACCTTGGCGCCGGGGGAGAGCCGTAGCTTTGTGTTGGATTTCGTCTGTGACTTCTTCGGCGACTTTCCGAGCAAGGGCAATCCAACGGACGTCATGACCACGCTGGAAATTGAAACCTCTACCTCCGGGGCTACCGGGGGTAGTTCGGTTCCCGTGGATCTGCGCATACAGGACGAGGTCTAGGGCTATGAAGACGCTAAAGCAACTACTTATCCTCACGGCTTGTTGCGGCATGCTGCCACCAATATCAGGCGCATTGGCCAAGGAATTCCGGTCCATCAAACCGATCAATGCAGCCGCGGTAATGCCCGAAGGCGCGCAGCCGCCGCGGGAGTTTAAGCCGGTACCGGGCGAACTGGTGGATCAGGCGGTGGAAAAGCTCATGGCGTCCTGGGGCTCGCCGCAAATGCAGGATTACCTGAGCAAAAGCTTTTTTGACAAGGATCGCCTATCGGACGTCATTGACACCCTGGTACCTCGTGACGCCACGATACGCATTCTTTCCGTCCAGGGCGTTCAAACCCTGCAACAGTGGGAGGAACCCAATCCGGTTGAACCCGCCGGGATGTTGCGCGTAAGTCGCGTCTCCGTGGTTGTCCGCACACAGCTCGAGTTCACCCGCCCCGATGGAGTGCTCGAGACCAAACCCGGAACAACGGAGTACATCCTCAAATTCAAGGAACGTATTGAAGGGGAGGGCGCGTGATGGTTAAGAGCAGACAACTGGTCGCAGCTGCGGTCCTCAGCCTGGGTATGAATGCGGCGCTCGCACAGGGTTGGCTAATCACCGGCAACAACAGCGCGCGATCCGAGTACTACAACACCGATGGCGACTTGACCGGCAGCCCCTATGCTTTTGAAGGCGCTCAGTCCTTCAATGAGTTCAACCTGAACTTTGCGAACAGCTTTTCCGGCTACCGGGAATTCAAGGGTCAGATCTACGGCGTTGCCAATAACTCTGATTATCGCTTCCCGGATACGGGGCTGCAGGCCGAGCGAATCAATCTTCTCTATGAAAATGGCGAGGCGGGTACGCCGTATCGGCTGGAGGGCGGTGATGTTTACAGTTATCTGAGTTACCGCACGGTCCAGCGCTCCCTAAAAGGCGCTCAGCTGGATATTCAGCCGCGCTTTGACGAATCGGGCCGTAAACACTCACTCCTTTTTTTCAGCGGTGCAAACCAGAATCGCTGGAATGATTTTGATTATGCGGTGGACAACAGCTCAGGTTTTTCCTGGTTGGTCGAGGACGGCTCCCTGGGAAGCCTAAGCCTGAACGTGGTCTATAACGACGCGAAGGGCGCCACACCCCAGGCCCTGGACAGGCAGCAGTGGATCACCAGTATCGCTGCCGATACCAACTTCAACCTTGGAAACCACAATCTGAATCTCGAGGGCGAAGTGGTTTATTTTGATGGTGATCACGAGGGTGATTTTTCGACGCAGGACGGTCAGGGACAAAGTGATCAAGGGTACTTTGCGGAGTTAGTCGGCAACGCTTACCAGCGACTCGACTACCGACTGCGCTTTGAGCAATACGGACAGCACTTTCGCCCGAATGCTGCGGTCGTGGTTAACGATCGGCGCTCTGGCGAAGCCCATGTCGGCTGGCAGTTTGCTAGCGGGATCAAGCTGCGTGGTCGCGCCCAGCGTTATCAGGATCGTTTCGATTCCATTAACCAGCTGGACACCGACGTGCTGGGTATTGATCTTAGTGGGTCCCTCGCGTTTGTCGGCCTGGAAGAGGCGAGTGGCCGTCTGCGTGCCTATCGGCAGACCAGCTCCGATGAGTTTGGTGACGTTGATCGAAACGATGATGTGCTGGACTTTAATCTCACGACGCCCCTGGGCGAGCAAATTAATCTCATTGGCGATCTTTCCATCCGCGATCAGAAGAACGACCTGGATACATCCTTGGACGCTACAACTACGGAGTTGGGTCTGTCCCTGAGCCGCGGTTTCCAGATTGGTGATGCCGTGGGATCCGTGACTGCAGGCATTCAGTATCGCGATATTGACGGGGGGATACGCGAGGCGAGGGAAGTAACGCCGCGTCTGGCACTGAGCCTCAGTGGAGGCGCGCATACGCTGCGACTCAGCTATGACCACCTGGATCAGAATCGCGGGTTTACCGCCGGTCCCGATGTGGAAACCGCGACCGCAGCCATCCACTATGACCTCCGCTGGAAAAGCCACGAATTCGGGCTTGAGGCTAACTATTTTAATCGCGATATTGATGTAGGTATCGACACACTGGCGTCCCGCGTGTCGCTGTACTGGACCTGGTATTTTGATCAGAAGTCGAAAGCGACCCTGGCCGGTGCGGGCGGCGTCAGGCTCTCACCGGCGAGTGGGCTGGATAGTCGACTAAATGTGGCCTCACCGGCCTTACTCGAGCAACTTGCCCCGGGGCAGTGGCTGGACCAGCTCACGGCGGCCATGGTTGATGCCAGCGCGCCCTTACCTGCGGTGAACGGCCAGAATCTGGTGTATGAATTGCCGGTGCTGAACCGTGTTGATCAGCGCCAGCGTTTAGCGGTGAGCTATCGCGCTCAGCTTGTCGATCGCGTGGCATTGATTGTGGACCTGGAGCGAGACGGCAGTCCCAGGGCCGCGGCAGAGCTGTACGATCGGATACTTGAAGACCTGATAAAGCAGTACGGTCGACCTCAGCGCAACTTTGCTGTTGGCGAATTTGGGCCCCGCCTGGCGGCGGATCTGAACAGCGATCGGTTCCAGCGGGTCGTTGAGTGGGACAGCTACTTCGGCGTAATCCGCTACGGTATACCGCGGCGAATGGACGGCATGGTACGCATTGAACTTCAGCACATAGGGCAGCAACTCGCGACCAGTGACACTTTCTGGAGCATGGAGGAAATACGCTGACTGGGTAATCTCCTCCAGGTACCCGCGGAGCCGCGTTATTGCGATGTCGGCGGGGGGGTTCGATCCCGCCTCTGTCACAGAACGTTCACACTACGGGTCTAAACCGTAAAGGCACTGTCACAATTTAGACCTACCATCCGAGCATGTTACGTCCTGACAGCTGTTTACCCGCAAGTTTCTGCAGGCGAGCGATGCAGCGGGCCTGGCGGCAATGGCCCCTGCGAAACGCGGTTCCGGTGACGCTCTGATGCGCCTGTTTTTTGAGGCCATGGCGATCTATACCCGGGCGTGGCTGGGCGCATTCGGGAGCGGGCAAAGAGTAGCTGCGCCCCTGACACCGCGGCGCATCCTGCTGCTGTTGCTGTTCCCTGTTTTCATGATCGTTCAACTGCTGCACTGGGTGTGTCTGGCCCTGGACCATGTCTTCTTTCCGGCCTTTCGTCGCCAGTCCATCCATCGGCCAGTATTTGTCCTCGGCGTTCCGCGCAGTGGCACGACGTTTTTGCACCGAGCTCTGGCGGATGATGGTGCATTCACCACCACGCGCACCTGGGAGCTTCTTTTTGCCCCTTCGCTGTGTCAGCGCTATCTCATCCGCGGCCTTATCGGTCTCGATAAGCTTATGGGCGCACCCCTTGCGCAGGTGCTGCGCTGGCTGGTGAAGCGCGGTGGTCGGGAGTTGGAGGCGATCCACGCCGTTGGTCTCGACGCCGCAGAAGAGGATTACCTGGCTCTCCTGCCAGCGGCGGGCTGCTTTTTTGCCTCCCTGGCCTTCCCGGGATCGTCCTCCCTCGCCGCTCTGGGTAAGTTCAACACGATGTCTGAGGGACGGCGGCGCCGGTTGATGGACCATTACCACGCGCTTATGCAGCGCCATGTTTATGCTCACGGTGGACGGCAGCTGCTGTCCAAAAACGCTGCCTTTGCCAGCTGGGGTGACGCTCTTAGGGAGCGGTTTCCCGACGCCGTTATGATCCTGTGCATTCGTGAACCCCTGCGTGCCGTCTCCTCCCAGGTCTCTTCCCTCCAGCCCGCACGATCGCTTTTTGCTACGGACCCGGACGGCGAGGAACTGCCGCGCCTGTTTCGGCAGTACTACGAGCGCTGGTTCACGGATCTCGCGCGACTTGCGATTCATCGCCAGGCTCTGGTGATTGATCAGGAGTGGATGGCCGGACACGGCGATGAGGTTCTTGATCGGATCTATAGTCGTCTGGGACGGGAGCGGCCGGAAAACGCTGGAGCGGCCGCGACGGCCCCGGTTTCTGCGCCGCCGCATCGTCACGATCCCGGTCACTATGATCTGCAGCGGGAATCCCTGGACGCCACACTCTGGGAAGCCTACGCCGCCCTGAGCCGTCAGGCACTGTTGCAGCGATGAGCGCCCTGCAGCAGCCCCTGGATAACGCCGTGGCACCTCCGGACATGCCTCTGCGCGTGGCGTTTTTTTCCGATGCTTTTCCCGAGCGTAACGGCACGGGGGCTTATTATCATGATCTGCTGCCGCAGCTTGCACCCCGCGTGGAAGGGCTAGAAGTCTTCCAGCCGGGTGCCGGCGTTGCAGCGCCACGGGTGAGCATTCCCATGCCGGGCGATCCCGGGCAGCGTCTTGTGGCACCGCCCCTGCGACACATTCGTCGACGCTGCGACGCCCTCCGTCCCCACGTTGTCGTCGCTGTGACTCCCGGACTCTACGGGCTTCTCGGTGCCTGGGAGGCACGTCGCCACGGTGCTGTTCTCATCAGTGCTTTTCACACGGATTTTGATCAGCTGGCGGGCATGTACTGGCGGAATCCCGTATTTCGCTCGGTGGTAAAACTCGTGGTGGGGACCGCCAATCGGATTCTCTGTCGGCGCAGTCGCTCCGTGCTCATTAACAACGCGAATCTGGAACCTCAGGTCCGCCGACTGGGCGCGCAGCATGTCGAAGTCATTGGCACACCCTTGTCTCGGGAGTTTCTGGAGTCGACACCACCGCGTATTCCCGAAAAGTTGCGCCGCGTCTGTTTTGCCGGACGCCTGGCGCCGGAGAAAAACGTGGAACAGATTATCCGGGCGGCAAAGTCCCTGCCACAACTGGAGTTTGTCATCTGCGGCGAAGGCCCATTGCGCAGCGCCCTCGAAGCGCAGGCGTCGGGCATCGCAAACATTCGCTTTACCGGTTGGCTGGATCGCGCCACGCTGGTTCATACCCTCGACAACTCGAGTCTCCTCCTGCTTCCGTCCACCTTTGAAACCTTCGGCTCCATCGCCCTGGAAGCCATGGCCCGGGGCAGGCCTGCCCTGGTCTCTGTTACCGCGGGAATACACAGCTGGCCAACCTTGCGACCCGGTTTGTTTTCCATGCTTCGGCCGGAGGCGGTGACGGGACAGCTCAAGACCCTCCTCGAGTTGACGCCGGAAAAATGGCAGGAAAAGTCCTCCGATGCCCGAAACGTGGCCCTGACTTTGAATCGCCAAACCGTGGAACATTGGTTGGGCCTCCTGCGTAAGCAACGGGGATCACGGAAACAGGCACGACCATGACGGTGGCGCCTCAGGCTCTGTTGTCGATCCACGATGTCATGCCGGAAACCCTGAGGCAGACGGACAGTATCCTAAAAGACGTGGCCGCCCACGGCCGGAGACCGCCTGCGCTGCTGGTGGTGCCGGGACGGGATTGGGATTCGGGACAGATTTCGCGCCTGCGTCAGTGGCAGCGTGATGGCTGCGAGCTCATTGCCCATGGATGGCACCACGAAACGCAGCCACGCAAGCCCTGGCACCGGATTCACGCCGCGCTGATATCTCGCAACGTAGCGGAGCATCTCGCCCTGGACCCGGGCGGTATCGCAGACCTGATGTGCCGGTCTCGGGAGTGGTTTGGCGAAGTGGGGCTGGTCACACCGACGGCTTACGTTCCGCCCGCCTGGGCCCTGGGTATGGGCGCCGGGCACCTTTCCCCATTGCCTTACGTTTGCGTTGAAACCCTGGGCGGCGTGCACCTGCGCGGCAGCGATGGGCGCTGGCTGTTCCGCCGGCTACCGCTTGTCGGCTTTGAAGCGGATACCCGATTTCGCACCGGATTCCTGAACATCATGAACCGACTCCAGTGTCGTCACGGGCGCCGACGAGGGCTACCCGTACGTATCGGCATCCATCCCCGGGACCCCGAACTTCTGCTCGCCGACGCCCTGGAACAACTGCTGCGCCAGGACTGGACCGCCCTACGCTACGCGGATCTAATTTCGTAATGCCGGGGACTCCTATTCCCTGGCTTTCGGCGACATGCTCATGCCCAGTTTCGCCGCCAGCAGCATCCAGGGCGTGCCGTGCATCAGTAGATCGAAGATGTCCACCGCCCTGAATAATTCGCCGCCCGCCAGCATCTTCAGCTTTTCCCACACATGGGGTTCCGGGTTGAACGGGGCGAGTCCCAGCATCAAACACAGCACGATTAACGGCAGTAAGGGAATTCGCTTGAGAAGGTCGCGCATGATGAAAGGCCTGCGAGGGGATCGTTTCGAAAAATGACCTACAACGCTTTTGAGTGCAACTCTTTCTGCGCGACCCGATGGGAATGGGTGTTGAGCTGAACTTCTCCACCAACTTCTGGGCCGCGCCAGGACGGCGGCCCCATGGGTGCCAATCCCCGTCAATACACAAACTCACGCAGCCTGCGGATACACCAGTTCCAAGGAGGGTGTCGGCAGCTCAAGTCCGCTGATCAGCCGCAGTTCCCCGCTGAAGTCCTCGATGAGGGCCGTGCAGTTTTCGACCCAGTCGCCGTCGTTGCAATACAGCACGTCATCGAACTGCTCCACCGTGGGATAGTGGAGATGCCCGCAGATGATGCCGTCCAGCCCCTTATCTCGAACCATATTTACCGCGGCGTGCTGGTAGGCGTGGATCGCCGCCTCGGCCTGGGACACATTCACCTTGACCCACTTCGCCAGGGACCAGTAGGGCTTGCCCATAAGCTTTCGCAACTGATTCACGCGACGGTTTACCCACATCAGGATTTCATAGGCGATATCGCCAATAAAGCGGTTCAGACGGCTGTAGCGAACCGCATAATCCAGCTCGTCACCGTGACTGACGAGCATGCGTTTGCCCTGGCCGGTCTCGTGAATCACCTGCTTGCGGATGCCTATGTTGCCGAAGTCCGACCCACAGAACTCTCGAAAATTGGCGTCGTGATTGCCAGGGATATACACCACGTCCGTGTCGCCGCGAGAGATCTTCATAATCTTGCGGAGCACTCTCGTGTGAGATTCGGGCCAGTGTACGCGCTTGGTCATGGCCCACACATCAACAATATCGCCAACCAGATAGAGTTTGCGGCACTCCACTCGATCCAGGAGGTCGAGGAGTTCCTCGGCCTTGCAGTGCACGCTGCCCAGGTGAACGTCGGATATCCAGAGGCTGTGACAGCATACGGGACCGTCCGGGGTAAAAGCTTGCATCGCTACGTCTCCTACAGTGAGTCTTTGGTATCGGTGCCGGGGTTTATGCCAGGTACCGTTGCCGCTTGCGCGGCGTCAGCTTGTGAAGATCGGCGATGACGAAGCTGTCAACGCAATCACCAAAGTCGCGATCCACGTTGAACGCCGTGAACGCGACTCCATCCGGTGAGGTCGCTTGGGAGTAGTGTTTGTAAAGGGTGGGGAGGGGCAGGCCTGCCGCCGCCAGGCTCTGGCGGAGAGACTTCAGGTCTTCATCGGCGTCGACGCCGGTAAACTCTGCGCGAAGGGAGGCGTCAATCTCATCCGGGATCACGAAGGGTATTCTGGGCGTGACGTCCAGGTCTGCACCGCTGTAGTGACAAGCAAAGTAGTAGACGAGGCGCGCCGTTGATTGGGTGCCATAGAAGCGGCTAATGGATGCGGGGCCAAAAAGGTAACGTATGTGGGGGTGGGCCTTGATATAGGCGCCGATGCCAAACCACAGGTAATCGAGGCTGTGGCGCGTCTGGTAGCGGGGCTGAACAAAGCTGCGACCCATCTCCAGGCCCTGTGAAATTTTGGATAAAACCCCGGGGCCGTATTCGAACAGTGTGTGGGAATAGAGACCCTGCACACCTTGTTCGTCGATGACGCGGCCCGCATCGGCAAGGCGATAGGCGCCTGCGATCTCCATGTCGTGATCGTCCCACAGCACCAGCTGTTCGTAGTGGCGGTCAAAGCGGTCTATGTCTCGGGGCTGGCCGCAGCCTTCACCTACGGTACGAAAAGTCATTTCGCGCAGGCGACCAATCTCCCGCATGACACAGGGAGCACTGTCCATGCGACACAGGTAGATCGCCTTACCATCGCGGGTTTCACCCAGGCGCTGGGCCGTTGAGAGTTCCTGACGCAGGAGCACGCGGTTCTCAGCGGGTGCCACGGTTTCCACGGAGCGGAAGATGGGCCGACCCCGTGTGCCCAGTCGGTAGACGTGCTTACGAAACATGCGGGCCAGCTGCTTCGCTGAAAACCCGTTTGCAGAGTAAACCTCACAGGGGACCGGGCGTCCGATGCGTGCATCGACGGTATTGTGGCTCTGCTTGAACATCTCCCGCACCAGCCAGATTGTCGACAGGGGTTTGGCCAGGGCCGATAGACTGTAGAAAAACAGGGAGTTCCTGCCAGCTACGTAGACCGGGAGAATCGGTGACCGGGTGCTGCGGGCGAGCTTTACGAAGCCGCTCTGCCACTCGCAGTCCCGGACGCCTGTGGCACCGAGGCGCGATACCTCACCCGCAGGAAAGATGATTAGCGCGCCCTCGCCGTGCAGGTGCTCCTTGATTGCGCGCAGCGCATCCCGAGCGGTGCCGCTGCCGGCGCCCATATTGACCACGGGCAGAAGTACCGGGTGTAGGGGGGCGATGGCCGTCAGAAGATCGTTGGCAACAACTTTTACATCCGGACGAACGCTGCGCACAAGATTCAGCAGTGCGAGTCCATCCAGAGATCCAATGGGATGGTTGGCAGCTATGACCACGCTACCCGTGGACGGTATTCGGGCACGCTCCGATTCCGTTAATCGAAGGTCGAAATCGAAATAGCGCAGAACCTGCTCGATGAATTCGAAACCCTCGAGGTGTGGATATTGCTTTGAGAAGTTCTGGAACCGGGTCTCGTAGAAGAAGAACCCGAGGAAGCGGCTGAGCGTGCGCGCCGTGCGGCGATGACGTTCAAAGAAATCCGGATAGCGAATCTCGAGGGTGCGATGTACGTTCAGCATGCCGTATCAGTCGCCACTCGCGAGATTTTGCTGAAGCTGCTTTTCTACAACGTTGACATTGACGTGCTTATCCATAGACGGATCCTCGCGAACTGTGCACATCCTGAGGTTCGTCTATTGCAGAATCTTGATAGTTCTTTGAACTTTTTGTGATGGAGCCCGCGGGTGTAAGTCCGCAAACTGCTTACCCTGCTACCAGAATGCAGCCACCTCGAGTGCGTATCTCACTATTTAAGAGAGTTTTTGCGCTGTGTTTTCCGACGGCGCCGCACTCAGATCCGAATATACCCTGACGCAGTTTCTTCCCTGACTCTTGGCCATATACAGTGCCCGGTCGGCCCTTGCGACCAGTGCTTCTGCCGTATCGTTATCGCCAAGCACGGATATGCCAATGCTGATGGTGATCTTTGAGGCTGGGCGAAAGTCCGTCTGCTCAATGCTGGAGCGAATTTTTTCCGCGATGTTTCGCGCCTGCTCAAGACTGGTCTCCGGGCAAACAATGAGAAATTCCTCGCCGCCCCAGCGACCCAGAATGTCAGATCCCCGAAGCTTTTGTTGAATCTCCTTCGTCAAAGTTACGAGCACCTTGTCGCCTGTGAGATGGCCGTAGTGATCATTGACCTGTTTGAATAGATCAATGTCCATTAGCAGCAGCGATAGAGATCGTTGATATCTCTTTGCACGGGCAAGTTCTGTGGACAGGGCGGCGTCCAGTGCTCTGCGATTGAAGATATCGGTAAGTTTGTCCACGGACGCCAGATGATCGAGCTCTGCATTTTTGGTTTTGAGTTCCCGGGTGCGTTCCGCAACCTGTGCTTCCAAACTGCGGCTGAGTTCACGGTAGTCCGCCAGGAGTTGTCGTTCACGAATATTTTCCTGCCGAAACGCCTCCGCCGCCTTGAAAAGATCGCCAATTTCGTCATTGGTTTTGGCTGCGCCCACAATGACTTCCTCGGAGCCGGTGGAAAGCCTGCGAAATTGTTCTGACAGTTGTCTAATTGGTTTTGTCAGGGAGTTCAGAAGCCAGAAAAAGATGGGAACACTGGTTAAAACCACGAGCAAAATGATCGAAAAGTCCCAGAGATAAAACTGTCGCCGATTCCGCTCCATCTCAGATGTTAGGGAGACAATCTCTTCGCGAACCTTCTCGGCGGCACTGTTGGCGAGATACTCGAGTTCCCGCGCTTCGGAGGGCATGACGACGTTTACCAGATACGCATAGCTCCGAATTCGCTGAATGTTCTCGTAGACCGTGTCCTCGACGAGGCTGACGCTGAATAAGGGGGCTTCTGCTGGCAGGTCTGCGTTGATGTCACCAAGGCGGCTGATCAGATGCCTTTGCAGTTCCTCCAGGTGAGCCTGCGCATCGAGAATTCTCTGCGGGTCGGACGTCGCCATGTAAGCGCGGAGCGTCGCTTCAATAGTCGAGATATGGTCGTTAATACTATGCAGATATAGAGGCGGAAGATCTTCTTCTGTCAGCGCTATCGCCGATGCCCGTATGCCGGAAAAATCCTGCGCGAGGGCGTCTTTTACACCGCTACGCGATCGTTCCACGAGGGTGAAGGCGTCGAGGAATGCCTGCAAATGCACCTGAATGGCGTCGGCTTGCTCGGGGCGAAGACACCGCTGCTCCCTGCAGGCGCTGACCTTACTCATCCAGTCACCGAGCGTTGAAGACACCTGCTGGCGAGCTGAATCGTGACCCAGGTACACGTATCGTGTCGCCGCAAGTTGTATCTCCGTTGCGCCATGGGCGAGCTCGTTCACAAACTCCAGTTGTGCCCCCGCGGCTTGCAGCTCCTGACTCTGTCGCGCATTAAAGTCGACCGCCGCATAGTTCATGAATATCAAAATGAGGATAGCGACGGAGCCTGTTACAAACACCAGGCTCAGGCGCATTCTCAGGGGTAAGCGGCTGAGTACTCCGGAGTGGTTTACGGTGTCCTCAGGCAATGACGAATTCATTCCAGCGCTGAACCGTCAGATCAAAGGTGGGCATCACGGTGTTCCACACGGCGATGTTCGCAAAGCGTCGGGCGTAGCTACCCCCTCGGCGGCGCTCACCGCTTTGTACGGTTATGTTTCCGTCTGGTCCTGTCAGTTGCGTATTCGCGGGCTGCCCCTCGTACCAGTAATTCCACTCATCTTCGGGCATCTGGCTGCGTGAACGTTCGGGATTGCTGATGTAGTAGCCCTGTCGACTGATGAAGGCACCGGGCCAGCCAGACAGCCACCAGTTCATGTATTGATAGGCGGCTTCTTCCTGTTCGCCACGGGTATCCCTGGACAGACACATAACGCCCTGCCAGGCCCGGTATCCCTCCTTGGGTGCCGCATAAATACAGGGTGTCCCTGCACTTCGCACCATGGAGACTCCGGGAGAAAACATGCTTTGCACGTCGACCTCGCCCCGCGTCATGAGCTCGGCCGAATGGGGTACGGAGTTCCAGAATCCCCGAAAGTGCCCCTCCGCTTTGAACCGCATAAGAATATCGAACAGCTGTTTCACCTCCTCGCGACTCATGTTGCCTATGTCTTTAAACTCCATGAGTCCCCGGGCTTGGGCGGCGAGAGCGAGATCGAATACCCCGATACTGGGTGCATTAACAATCGCCACGCGCCCGCGGTATTGAGGATCCAGTAGCCAACCCCAGCTCTCGGTTTCGTAGGCCTGCCCCTCGGTAACACGCTGGGGGTTGTAACCCAGGGAGTCGGCGTTGTGGACATAGGGGAGGTAGCTCACTTCGCTACTGGGACGAGGGCCAAGGGACCCGTCAGCCTGTACATAAAGCAGGAGATGGGGCGCGTCGCCTGCACCTATGGAGTCCTCAGGTGACAGCCGGCCGGTTTTACTCAGGGCGTTGATTTCGTCCCAGCGTTCGATGCGATCCGGGTCTATGGGCTGTATCGCTCGGGCCTGCCAGAGCACCCGCATGCTGTTGGACCACTGCTCGTAGACGTCAAAACTTGAGGGGTCCATGGATGCCCTGAACAGCACCTGTGCACTGCCGCCGGGGCTGAACTCCAGGTTGATACCCAAATCCTGCTCTGCTCGCTGTCGGATCTTTTCCTGAAGCGTTACATGCGTTCCAAGGACGCGCACGGTGGGTTTGGCGTTTCGTGCCGAAATAATTGCAGGGAACCCGATAACACTGGCAGTCAGCACGGTGCTGGCCCGTTTCAAGACCTGACGTCGGCTAAGTTTTATCGTTTTTCTATGGGTCATCGTGCGCCCTCGATACCGTCTGCGGTGCACCTTTTTTATCAGTATAAACCTCGAGGTGGTTTTTTGTAGTGGTTTCTGCCTCCCTTAGCGCTCCTTCAACTGCGGTGATTTTTGTTTATCCATCGATGCTGCTTGCTTCCATCGATGTACGACATCGCTGTGCCGAGTCGATGGGGAAAAGGTACCGTGGAATGGGTGCGTGCAGATGAGCTGAGTGAGTGCCCTTGTGTTGCCAATGTCGTATTCTTCGGTTCTCACCGAATAAAGAGAAGTAAATTCCCATGCCTCAGATCCTTGCCCGGCACATCGTCGGCTTGCTGATGCTTTGCCTCAGCAGCCTGACCCTTGCCGTAGAGGTTGACTATCGCCTGCCAAAATCCTATGCGGTGACAGAGCAATCTATCGCTCTCACCCTGGATCCGGTGAAAGACGGCTTTACAGGTACAACCGTTCTCAAGCTCGTTGTGCATGAGCCGATGGATCGTGTTGGCCTGCACTGGGTGGATCTTAATGTTACGCCGCCGCAACTGACCGGCAGCGATGGCAAGCTTCGAACACTGACTTACGAAGCGGGTGATTACGAGATGTGGTGGTTGGGGGATGGCAGCCCGATCGCACCGGGGCAATACACGCTCGATATTGCCTTTAGCGGCGATTACTCCCGCGACGCGCTGGGGCTCTACAAGAGCACCTTTGCTGGCCGGGACTACCTGTTCACGCAATACGAACAATCCCTGGCGCGCAGAGCCACGCCCATGGTCGACGAGCCGGATTCCAAAATACCTTGGCAGCTGACTATTACTGCACCCGAGGGATTCAAGGTTGCGTCTAATACCCCGGTGGAGTCGCAATCAAAGAACGGCGATATGGTGACGCGAGTCTTTAAGCAGACCCCACCGATGCCCAGTTATCTGCTGGCCCTGGTTGTAGGGGATTTTGACGTCACGCCTATAGAAGGGCTGTCTGTCCCGGGTGTTATTTATTCACCCAAAGGTACCGGTGGCGACACGGGTTTTGCAGCTTCCGTAACTCCCGAAATCCTAAGTGCCCTGGAGGACTACTTCGGTAGCAAACTGCCCTACGAAAAACTGGATTTTGTGGCGGTACCGGATTTTAGCTTTGGCGCGATGGAAAACGTCGGCCTGGTGACTTACCGAACAGAGTTACTGCTCCGTGGTGACACCGCGTCGGGCTCGGCGGCGGCTAACACGGTCAACACCATCGCCCACGAGCTTGCGCACATGTGGTACGGCAACCTTGTCACTATGGAGTGGTGGGACGACCTCTGGCTGAACGAGGCCTTCGCGACCTGGATGGCGAGCAAAATTGTCGACGATATGTACCCCCAGTACGAGTCGAATCTGCAGTTGCCTCAGGCGGCGGCCTTCGGCGCGGATGCCGTGGCGCAGTCGCGCCCATACGCAAAGAAGTGAAGACCGATGAGGATGTACTCGATGGTTTTGGTCTCAACTACAGCAAGGGCCACGCGATACTGAATATGCTGGAGCAAAGCATGGGGGGGGCCGCCTTTCAGCGCGCAATCCAGGCTTATATGGACGAGCATCAATGGTCGAACACCCGCTCGTCAGACCTCTGGGCCTCCCTTGCAACGGAAACCTCCGTGGCCGTGGACGTCATCGCTGATTCTTACCTGGAGCTTGCGGGATTTCCGCTGATCACCTTTGGTGATGATGGCGTGGTCAGTCAGACCCGCTTTCACAACCCCGGCGTTGAATTGCCCGAGCAACGTTGGCAAATCCCCGTCGCTACGCGGTATCGCAATAAAGAGAGCGGTGATATCACCGAGTCCGTGTTCGCCTTGACGGGCCAAAGTGTGGTGCTGCCCGAGTACAGCAAGGCTGAATGGATTTTGCCGGGCGCGGGGGGAGACGGCTACTACGTCTGGCACACCGGTGACCGGCGCTATAAGGCCCTTCTGGAGAATCTGGATGCCCTGAGCGCGCGCGAAAAGGCGGCGGTTTTTGCCAACAGTAACCAGCTACTCCAGGGCGATATCATCGGCATTGATCAGCATTTGCAGCTCCTCGGTGGCCTGCTTGCTGATGACAGTATGACTTTGGCTCTGAGCGCGGTGAATGGATTGCGTGGCATTGCCGGGATGTATTTTCAAACAGAGCTGCAGTCAGAGCTCAAAGCCTATATTACTCGGGCACTGACTCCCTGGTATGAAAAACTGGGCACGGAAACCCGCGCCGACGACAGTGATAGTGCGCGGGACCTTCGGCCTCGCGTGTTGCGTACCCTCGCGGAGTTTGGCGATAAGCCTGAATTGGTGGCCCAGATGTCAAAGCTGGCGGAGCAATACCTCACAAAACCCGAGAGCGTTGATCAGCGATTGGGACAGGAGGCTCTGCGTATTGCTGCACTATTTAACGGTGATGAGGCCATGGCCAAGCGATACATCAGGGCGTACCGCGAAACCGACAACGCCAATCTGCGGAGTAATCTCGCCTTTGCGATGTATTTCCGGGATCAGGCGGCGATGAACAGCGTGCTGGCGTCCCTGGCAAAGGGCGACATTCAATCGGGTGATGTTTCTCTGGTGATCATGGGGCTGTTCTATGCTTCGGTCGATCAGCGCACCCTGTATCAGGAATTTGATGCTTACTTCGATAATCTGGCGGCGAAGATCCCGGAGTTTTATCGACCCACGATGCCGGCATTCACATCGACGGGTTGCAATAGCGAGAACGTCGCTCTTCGAGAAGCCTTCTATGCGGGTCGCGACAGCAGCATGAACACGCAGCTGCGCAAGTCCCAGGAGTCGGCGCAGAACTGTATCGCTACGGCGGAGCGAGGCTATGCGGCTATGGCAGAGTTTTTGAAGGGGCCTTGATCTGGCGCAAGCCCCAACGGTCCCCCGTTCACTAGTATGCGTTAACTCGTTAGTACGGATATTGTGGAGAGTAGCGCGTGACGACTTTGGGATATAAACGCATGGCGGGCACGTCAGCGGTTTTTTTAAGAGAGGACTATACCGGGCCGTCGCCCGTCGAACGTGACGGAATGGTATGGAAGGCAGAAGAACTTCATCTCGATGAATTACCGAAGACTCTGAGTCCTCTTGACGCTATGGCGAACGTATTAGCCCTCGAGGGCCTTGAGGACTACGATCCTGCGACCCACGGCGATTTGCGCCAGGTCAAATCCATCGGCAAGTACTTCGTATATCTCGCGCCGATACGCGGTTGGGTGCAAATGGGCGATGAGCTACCAACGCAGTAGTGCGGGCAAGAGATAGCGGCCAAGCAAAGCGCCCAACAGCACAGGCGCCACATGCCATAGGCCCAGATGAATAGCACCGTCCAAGGGACAGGCCAGGCCATAAGCCGCTGAGCCCAAGGCGGTTGCGGCAATGCCCAGATGCAGTCCGGCGGTCGCCGGCGCTACCGGTGCCCCGCGACGCAGCCACAGAAAGAGCGCTACTGCCGTGATGGTCGAGGCGAGCATCGCCGAAGCAAAGCATTTGAGTCCGTGGGTATCGGTGAGGGGCCCCATGGGATGCTCGTGTCCCAACAGCGCAAGAAAAGCAGCGGCGGGTAGTACCGCGACCATCAATGAGGCCCATCGGGGGCCGTCATGCTGATTGCCCACGCGTGGATTGGCCATTTGAATGACGCTGCTGGCGGCGGCGCAGCCTAAAATCAGGAGGAGGCCGTTGGTCACCACGAAGAACATCGACGCCTTACCGCTGAGGAGACCGCTCCAGAGCCCGGGCCCGAAGGCGACGCCAAGCACCGTGACTGCGACGGCGGCGACGACCAGCAGGATACCGTCGCGGATCTTCAGGGGTCTTACGGGCTCCAGTTCATCAGCCATTTGTTCAATCAGGGAATTGGTAGAGCGATCCATTGCTAATTTGCCTTCTCTGGTAGGGCAGACAGTTTTTTAAGCCCACGATGAATATTGACCTTCACGGCCGCTTCGGACAAACCACTTTTGCCCGCCGCTTGTTTAATAGATAGTCCTTCGATCTTGACCCAACTGATTACCTCCGCCTGCGTCTTGGGGATCTGAGCCAGCATCCGATCAAGACTGAGCCTCGCGATAATGGATTCTTCTTCGCTGGCAAAGGGTGTATCCGCATCGGTCAGCTCTTCTTCGGCTTTACGATATACGCCTCGCAGATGATCTATCCAGCGATAGCGCGCGATGGCCGCCAGCCAGGGCAAAAAAGGTCGCGTCGGATCGTAGGACGCGCGTTTGTTGTGTACGGCGATAAGTACTTCCTGTACCAGATCGTCGCTATGCCCCGGCGCGCAGCGACGACTGAAAAATCGCTCCAGCCAGCGCTGCACCTCTGTCAGCAGCGCTGTATACGCCTGCTTGTCACCACGCTGGGCGAGACCCATGAGGCGCGCCAGGGTTTCTTCGTCAGCAATCAAGCGGTGGCACCCGCGGGAGTGCGACGGAAGCGCTGCATCAGATGATCCAGGGAAAAGCCGCCGCCACCTTCCGACAGTAACATCAGAGACAGCGCGGCCCACAGACTGTGCACCTGCCACCAGGCATCGGGATAGACAAAGAACTGTATCGTCAGGGTCATCAGTAATAGCGCCAGTGCCGAAAAACGGGTCGCCAATCCCAGTACCAGCAAAATGGGGAACAGGTGCTCCCCATAAGTTGCCAGGTACATGGAAAGCTCGCTGGGCAGGGGCACGCCGCTGTACTCCTGTTCGAAGAGGAAGCCTGTGGTATCGCTGATGGTTAGCAGGGTTCCTTCCTCAACTTTGGTGCGACCGGCGCGCCAGAATACGCCGGCAAGGGAGACACGGCAGAGTAGCAGTGCGGTCCCCCTGAAATAAATGCCCGAGAGGAGACTGGTCGCCCGGTCGTAGTAGCTTAAGGTCGAAATCATGGTTATCTCCTGTCGGGACTGCGCTCAGCGCTCGATGGGTGTCAGGGAGCCATTACCTTTCGGTGTCTCGATCCGCTCGCAGCTGCCTTTTTTGACCAGCTTCCAGGCATTGCCCTGGTAATCACGCGTTGAGCTTCCGGAGCAGCTGGTGCCGGGACCCGCTGCGCAGTCGTTCTGACCGGCTTTGGCGATGCCGTAGCACTTCTCCATGGCATTGGCCTGCGCAGCGGCGGGTGCGGCATTGATACCCGCAACGATACCCGCGGCGAGGGCCAGGGAAGCAATCTTAGTGATGTCACGTCGTTTCATGATGGTGTCCTTTTATAGGGAGTGAGTACATCTCCACCCCATGAGATGCCTTCCGGGCAATCCCCCTGCGGTAGATACACAGTCATTCGTCCCGTCGCAGCATTTGGTTACAACTTTCTGAAAAAAAGTTTTTTAAATTTTTTTCATCTTCCCTGTAACCCAATCGCCGTTTGTAGCGAATACCGATATGTCCATCGCGACAATTTCTTTGAGACGAACGAAATCACGAACGACAACACGAAACACAACTGACTTAACGACAAGGAATGACTTATGAACAAGCAAAACATCTTCGCGGCTACTGCCGCTGCCATCGCTCTTTCATCTGTTGCAGCGTTTGCAGCGGAGCCACCGGCGGGCAGTAACGGTCGAGCCATTGACAGCAGCGACACGGTTCACTGTTACGGCGTCCATGACTGCGCGGGTAATGCGGACTGCGCCACGACAGAGAATGCCTGCAAGGGCATGAACGCCTGTAAGGGACATGGTTTTCAGACTTTGGAAGCCGGCGCCTGTCTGACGCGTGGCGGCACCATTGGTGACATCAGCGGCGAGTGATCCTGAGTCTTATCAGTGCTCAGGCTCTCAATCGATCAACTGTCCGGCTACGCCTCATGAGGAGGCAAGGCCGGATTGTCCCGGGGAGATCACTACGATGAAAAGCATCACAGCAACGGGCGGCTATGGGATCGGTCTTCGCCGCGACCATTACGAAGACTTTCTCAAAGGCGCCGTTCCCGTCGATTTTGTGGAGGTGATCTCCGAAAACTATATGGTTGATGGTGGTAATCCCCTGCGCGTACTAGAACAGGTGCGCAAAGATCTGCCGGTTATCCTCCATGGTGTCTCCATGTCCGTAGGTTCCGCTGAGGGCCTTGATACTGCTTATCTGCAGCGACTCAGACGCCTTGCCGATCGTATCGAACCTCTATGGGTTTCTGACCATATATGCTGGACACGCACCAGTGCGCACAACAGCCACGACCTTTTACCACTCCCGTACATTGAAGAAGCCTTAAAGGTCGTCTGCAAGAACATTGAACACGCCCAGGAGGTCCTGGGGCGGGAACTCGTTCTTGAGAACCCCTCAAGCTATCTCAGTTTTCCCGGCGATGAGATGACGGAGTGGGAGTTCATTGCTGCTATCACCCAACGCACGGGCTGCCAGCTCCTCCTTGATATCAACAATGTTGTTGTCAGCGCTCATAATCACAATTTTTCCGCCGACGACTACATCGAAGGCTTGCCTCTGGAGCGTGTGCGACAGGTACATCTTGCCGGTCATACGGACGGCGACATCAAGATAGACACCCATGATCATCCCGTGAGCGACGCAACCTGGGATCTGTACGCCAGAACCCGTCCTCTTCTGGGCGACGTTGCTGTGATGATTGAACGCGACGACAAGATTCCTGCTCTCGATGAACTTCTTGAGGAACTCACCATTGCCAGGGGTTTCGACAGCAACAACGCAATTGCCCTGCGCGAAGAAGCCAGCGTCTCATCTAACCTCCGGATGGCCTTATGACGGCTCCAAGCCTCGCCGCGCAGCAGGAAGAGTTTATGGCGCTGCTGTTGGACGATGCCCGGGATCTACCCCCGGGCTTGGAGGCGCAGCGCGTTGCTATCTATCGCAATGCCTATCGGGCACGATTGATTGATGCGCTTCGCGAAACCTTTCCGCGAACGGCTCGCTGGGTAGGCGAAGAGGCTTTTGCCCAGGCCGCAGCTCATCACGTGATCAGCTTTCCACCGTCGAGTTGGACTCTGGACGATGTTGGTAAAGGGTTTAGCGACACGCTTCAGGGGCTCTTCCTTAAAGATCCTGAAGTGAGTGAACTTGCCTGGTTGGAGTGGGCAATGCACCGGTGTTTTGTCAGTTATGACGCAAGGCCTCTGGACGCTGCTGGCTTTGCCACAGCCACCGCAGGCTTTGAGGACAATGACTGGGCAACGATGCGTCTGCGGTTTATGCCCGGTACGCAACAGGCGTCCATGGCGCACCGCATCGACAGGCTCTGGCGCAGCCTTCTCGAATCAGAAAGCGAAGCCGTTGGGGAGGGTGCTGAAGAGACTGACTTCAGCAGCGATGAGCCCCTGGCATGTGTTGTCTGGCGTCAGGACTACACACCTGCGGTGCTCCCTGTCACCGCGATCGAGGGACACGCCCTCTCGATGATGTTGGACGGGGCTGCCTATGGCGAACTTTATGCACTTCTCGTGGATGCCTTGGGCGAAGAGGCCGCAGCGGGGGAGGCTGGCGCGATGCTGGGTCGCTGGTTGAACCACGGTATGCTTGTGGGCATCAGTCTGGGTCCGGTGAGGAAGTAAACGCTGCGGTTGAGGGAACAACTCGACAGTGCTCCTGCGGCGGCTTTATCCTAGGCGCCTACAGCTACCTCACACCCGACTCCCATCCGAGGCTTCTTTCAGGTGATTGTGTCCGCCATCCCAGTGCGCTCGCGGCTAGCGCAGAGAATAATCAATTTATCCCCAACCGCGCCTGGCGCCAGGCTTATGGCGGCAGGGCTCTGTCTTGTCATTGCCGGCAGTGTGAGCGCCCAGCGTGCCGCCGAGAACGTTGTGCGCGCCGCGGCGGATGCCTTTGGCTCCAGCGTTGGCGATGAGCAGATCGGTCTCTATAGCGCTACCAATGTTCGCGGTTTCAGTCCCACGGCGGCGGGCAATATTCGCATCGACGGAATCTTCATCGACCGGCAGTCCGGCTTTAGCGATCGTCTTGTCTCCGGCTCGCAGATTCGCGCAGGGCTCGCAGCGCAGGGCTACATGTTGCCCGCGCCCACGGGCATCGCCGATTTTTCCCTGCGTCGCGTCGCTGACGAACCCGTGCAAAGCATTATTCTGGAGCGCAGCCGCTACGGCGGCGTCCGCCTGGCAGCGGACCTGCAGGCTCGCTTGGCTGAGGGCGTGGAGGCAGCGTTCGGCGTAGGTTACGAAGAAGACGAGGAGGGCAATGGCACCAACGATATCGCCGCGAGCGCCGGGGGCAACCTCCGCTTTACGCTGCAGCCCGACGCGGACGTAACGGTCTTCGCTGATTACGTGGAGGAGTTGGAGAACCAGTTCTCCCAGCGCTATTTCACTGCGGGGCCCTACGAGCCGCCAGAGGTTACGCCCCTGAAGTTTGTTGGCCAGCCCTGGGCCAAATTTACCGGCCCCCGCTATAACGTGGGTGTGCTTGCCAACTATCGACCGGCTGATTGGGAGTATCGTCTGGGAGTGTTTCGCTCCAGCCGCGAATGGGACCAGCAGGCAAACGTACTCTATACCGATGTGCGTCCCGATGGATCGGCACGACGTCGATCGGCCCTGGGCCCATCGACTACGCTGTTGTCCGATTCTCTTGAAGCGAGGGTTACGCGGCACTTTTATGAAGGAAGCCGCCGGCACAGCATCACTGTGAACCTGCGTGCCCTGGACCGGAGCAGGGTCTACGGCGGCACCGTAGGGATTGATCTGGGTGACGCCAATATCGACGAGCCAGTGTACTTTGAACGGCCGGATATCGAGGTAGGTGAGCAATCCCGGGAATCCGTAGAGCAGGTGACTCTCGGTTTTAGCTATGATCTGCGCTGGGAGAATGCGGGCCAGCTCAATATCGGTATTCAGCAGTCTGATTATTCCCGGGAGGTGATTGTGCCCGGTAGCAATGACCTCCTTGATGAAGAAAACCCCGTGCTCTACAACGTCAATGCGAATGCCCCCCTGGGTGAACGGGTCGTTGTTTATGGCGGGATCGTCCGCGGCTTTGAAGAGAGTCCCGTGGCGCCCATCAGTGCAATTAACCAGAATGAGGCGCCGCCCGCGGCGGAGACGCAGCAGATTGATGCGGGTGCCCGCATTACCTTCGGGGAGCTCACAGCGGTTGCCGGTGTCTTCGAGATTGAGAAGCCGTTTTTCGGCTTTGATGAAGATCGCTTTTTCGGTGCGCAGGGTATGCAGATCAATCGCGGTGTCGAGTTCTCCGTCGCCGGGCCGGTGACCGAGGCGCTGCAGTTAGTGCTCGGTACGGTATTTTACGATGTGAGTCTGACGGGCGATGCCGTGGACTCCGGTGCGCTTGCGGACAGCCCTGCGGGGGCGATCACCCGGTCTACGACCCTGAACTTTGATTATCGACCCCAGTGGGCTCCCGGCTGGTCCTTTGATCTTGGAGTGACCAGCCAGGGGGAGCAGAACGCCGACTCCCAGGGACTGGTTACCATCGATCCCTATACCCTTTTCGATCTGGGGCTACGGCGTCAGTTTTCCTTTGCCGATAACGATGTGGTGATTCGAGGACGTCTGACCAATGTCTTTGATGAATTTGCCTGGAATGCCGGTTCTACGGGGGCTTATCGGTACATCCCACCAAGAGCGCTCAGCCTTTCATTGCGTATGGATATCTAAAGCTCCGACGACTGTCTCTGGAGAAACACTGATGTCCGGAATCATCTGCCGTAGTCTCATTACCCTGCTGTTTGCTTCTGTGTGTTCGGTGTCGGTGCAGGCCCAGTTCACTAACCGCTACCCCAAGCTGGACGATTTCGGCCATCAGATTTATCTGGAGCAGCACGAACTCCCCATCCTGGCGCACGGCCCCACGGATCCTGCACCCTCACCCGACGGGGAATCCATCGCCTTTGCGGCCCAGGGTTGGCTATGGTTGCTGGACCTGGACTCGGGAATCGCTCGGCGTCTGACCCGTGGCGGTGATGTCGACTCCCGGCCCCGCTGGTCCGCCGATGGCCGCCGTCTTGCGTTTGTCCGGGACACGGGCAAAGACACATCGCTGGTGGTGATGGATGTGGCAGGAGGGGATGAAACCATTATCAACACACCGGCGATCGATCTGGATCCCGAGTTCTCCGGGGATGGCGAGTCTCTCTACTACGCATCGGGCCAGTCGGGTTCTATTGATATCTGGCGCCACCACTTTGCCTCAGGGCACAGCGAGCGGATCACTGCCCTGCGTCAGGTGGAGCGCAACGTTCGTCGGGTACCCGGCAGCGACAGCATTCTGTATCTCGATGGCCAGGGCCCCAGCCGACAGCTTCGTCTGCGGAATTTCCTGACCGGGAGTGATATCAGCGCCCACGCCGAAACCCTGACCTATCATCTGTCGGCGGATGTGCACCCCGTGGAGCGCCTGGTGGTTTTTTCGGCGCCCCGGGAAAATGACTATCACCTGTGGACCAAGGACCTGGACCATCCCGGCGTGCGAAAGCAGCTGACCTTTGGTGAGGGATATGCACTGACACCGGCATTCAGTGCTGATGGAACATCGATTTATTTTGTCGAGGCGGACGCAGCGCGGCAGTTCCAGTTGAAGACCGTTCCCACCTACGGGGGCAAGGTTGAGACGGTAAAAATCACCGCCTGGAATTATGGAAAGAAGACGGGCCAACTGCGCCTTGCGCCGCAGGATGTCCGGGGAGACATTGTCAGCGCCCGGGTGTCTATTGTGGATGAGCAGGGTCATCCCGTTGCCAGTCCCTCGGATGCCACCTACTTCGATCCGCAGTCGGGACGTAATTATTTCTACACCGACGGTGAGGAGGTAATGACCCTTCCCGTTGGGACCTACGACATTACCGCAACGAATGGGCCCTTGACCCCCCTCGTCCGTCAAACGGTAGTGGTCCGCGCGAATAAAGCGGCGGACCTTGCCCTGCGACTGGAGCCCGTGTGGGATGCCAGAAAAGCCGGATATATAGCGGCGGATTATCACAATCATTTGAATGGCGATGGCCATAACCGCGCGAATCATGGCCATGCCCTGCGTGTGCAAAAGGGAGAGAGCCTCCACCATATGTCGCCCATGTCCTGGAATCGCTGGGAGCGAAAAATCGATCGGGAGTTGCTTGGCACGCAGACCCGGAGCGAGGGCTTTGTCGTCAGCCAGGGGCAGGAGGTTCGTTCTCACTTCCATGGACATATTGGCCTGGTGGGTGTGCAGGAGCCCTTCGCGCCGTGGTTCTTCGGACCCCGCAATCCGACCCTGGGTGATCCCGACCTGAGCAACGGCATGGTCTTTGATTACGCCCGCGATCGGAATCTTTTTCCTATTTATGTGCATCCGGCATCTGCGGATGAGGATCCTTTCTCGCCGGCGCTCATCGCCAGGCTACCTATTGAACTTGTTTCCGATGCCGTGCTGGAAGACAACTTTGGTCTCGAGACAGTGATCGGTTGGTCGAGCCCCCTGGGTACATCCCAGCTTTGGTATCGCCTGCTGAACGTCGGGCGTTCCGTGCCGGCCATGTCGGGAACCGATGCCTGGGTTGATTTCTATCGGACGCCCGCTGTGGGCACCGGTCGCAACTACCTGCCCGTTGAATCAGCGGATGGGGACTTTGCGACGATCTTCCGCGAGGCGACGACGGGCCGGGGCTTTGTGAGTACGGGCCCTGCGATCCTCTTTGAGCTGAATGACGGGAGCCAGCCCGGCGATGTCACCCGGGCGGGGAGCCACTCCTGGTCGGCGTTTGTGGCAAGCACCGTTGATCTTGAGAAGCTGGAGATTATTGTGAATGGCGAGGTTGTCGCCCGGCGCTCGAGTGTATCTGCCGGCGAGGCGCAAACGATGAGTGGTGACATTGTGCTGCCCGAGGCCGGGTGGGTCGCCGCGCGGGTTTACAGCGCCGAGCGACAGACAGATCCATGGCCCATGATGCATCCCCGGCCCTTTGCTCACAGCGCGCCCATCTGGATTGGAGAAAGGGGGAGTAGTGATCCCGAGGCTCGCGCTAAGGCCGCAGGGGATATGATTCGCGCCATCGAAGCGGCGGAGCAGACCTCACGCGACGCCTATGGGGAGGTGCAGGTGTCGACGCTCATGGACCGCCTCGCGGCCGCCAAGGCGCTACTGCGGGATATGACACTGCCGGAGCAATAGATTCCTGTCGTTCATCCAGACATCCACTCAGCCACCGGTCCATTGACGACGTCGGAGACTTGTTTATGAAGCGAAGCATTACACCGGTGCTCCTGCTGCTATGGATGAACGCCACACCGGCCCTCGCGCAGGAAAAAAGCATTCTGTTCATCGGCAACAGTTTTACCTTTGCCTACGGCTCCGCCGCCTGGTTTTGGGGGGCCGATACGGTGACTGATTTGAATGCTCAGGGTGTTGGTGGTGTGCCCGCGCTGTTCAAGGCTTTTACGGAGCAGGCGGATCTGGCCTGGGATGTATCTCTTGAGACTCATCCGGGCGCGGACTTTGCCTTTCATCTTCGTGAGAAACAGGCGGAGATCACCGCGCAGCCCTGGGATGTTGTCGTGGCACACAGTTACAGCACCCTCGATGCACAGGCGCCGGGCGATCGGTCGAATCTATTGAAGACCGGCAGCGATCTCGCCGGTCTACTCCAGCGCAGGAACCCCGATGTGAAGTTTTATGTCACGGCGACCTGGTCGCGGCCAGACCTCACCTACGGACCGGGGTCGCCCTGGTCCGGTAAAAACATCGAGGCGATGGCCCTTGCTGTGAGTGAGGCCTACGAGCAGCTCGCCAGGGACGTGGCCGGCGTTGCGGCGGTCAATCCCGTGGGTAAGGCCTTTAATCGCGCCATTCGCCGGGGCGTGGCCGACGGTAATCCCTACGACGGCATTGATGTGAACAAGGTGGACCTGTGGACCTGGGATCATTATCACGGCAGCAGCTATGGATATTACCTGGAGGCGCTGGTGGTCTTCGGTAACGTTACCGGCGTGGACCCCCTCGCCCTTGGGGATGGAGAGTGCGCCGCCTTTGAGCTCGGCTTCTCCCCCACCCAGGCGGTAGCTTTGCAGCAAGTTGCCCACGATGAATTGCAGGCAGCGGGGGTAGCATTGAGCACCCCCAAAGCGATGGCCTCGCTACCGTGGGCCACGCCCTGCGGATGAGCCACCCGCCGCGTTTCGCGGAGTCGAATTAAAAAGTCGCGGTATAGTTCATCCTTTGCTATCGCGGAATAGAAATGGCATTCAGTTCGCTCCCCGGAGTTGTATGGCTTTACACCCTGATCCAATCGCTGGCCGTGAGCGTCGGCAGCATGATGGTGATTGTCGGTGGTGTCCTGGGCGCAACACTGGCTCCTGAGCCATCCTACGCGACACTGCCGGTTGCTGTAATGATATCGGGCACCGCGGTAAGCGTACTTCCCATCACCCGACTCATGCGACGCTTTGGTCGCAGGCCCATATTTTTGGCTGTCACCATAGTGGCGGTGCTTGCCTCCTTGTTAGCGGCGCAGGCGGCCAGCGATGGGAGCTTTCTCCTGTTTTGCAGTGCCGCCCTTGGTTTTGGCTGTGCCCTCGCGGGCATTCAGCAGCTGCGTTTTGCTGCGATGGAGGCCGTAGCAACCCACCTGGTGCCCAAGGCGGCGTCTACGGTGTTACTCGGAGGTCTGGCAGCCGCCATCATAGGACCCCAGCTGGCCACCAGCGGCAGAGATTTGGTGGGGGCCGAGTTTGTCGGTACTTTTTTGTTGATGGCAGGCATCTCAGGGGTATGCACCTTACTGTTTTTGTTCACACCATCCTCCCGAGCACAGGCAACCGAGGTATCCGGCGATATTCGTTCCCTGCGGGAGATGCTCAGCAATCCCACACTTATCATGGCCATTGTTGCCGCAGTGGGTGGCTATGGTCTGATGAGCTTCATCATGACCGCCACACCCGTACATATGCATGTGTACGAGGGCCACGGACTGGACCAGACCAAGCTGGTGATCCAAAGTCATATCCTGGCAATGTTCCTACCCTCGTTTTTCAGCGGTTGGCTCATCAGTCGGTGGGGGACTGCCAGGGTAATAGTGTTGGGTCTGCTGGCCTATGTATTGACGGTCCTATTGGCTCTTGCCGGGAGCGCGATTCTCAACTACTGGACGGCGCTTGTGCTGCTGGGCGTGGGCTGGAATTTTCTGTTTCTCGCCGGAACTACCTTGTTGCCCATGACCTACGCTCCTGCGGAGCGCTTCAAAGTGCAGGGGCTCAATGAAATGCTGGTGTTTGGATTTCAGGCCATTGCCGCCCTCTCTGCGGGAGCCGTATTGCACTGGTTGGGTTGGCAAAACCTGTTGCTGGCCTGCATACCTCTGATCCTGTTGCTCCTGCTTACACTGCTGTGGTGGCAAAAATCCCAAAACGCGGCAGACCTCGGTGTTGAGGCGAAAACGGGGCTTTAGCTCGCCCCATTGTGAGTGTTTGTAGGGCTGTTTACGACTTTGTCACGATTTAGTCACGACCGAGCGCTGCCGAAGCCACGGCTTTTAAACGCTTGTAATCAACCTTACCGTTAGCCGCCCGGCCAATGCTGTCGATGGGCACGATATGCCGGGGTGCTTTGTAGGCAGCAAGGCTTTGGCGCACATGACTGATAAGATCTGCGCTATCGAGGGTTGCACCGGGCTGGGCTTCGACGACACCGACCACGGACTCCCCGAAGGTGTCGTGGGGGACGCCGACGGCAACGGCATCGTGGACATCGGGATGGGTTTTCATCGCCTCTTCGACTTCTTCGGGGAAGATTTTTTCACCGCCGCTGTTGATGCAGACCGAACCGCGACCTAGCAATATGATGCCTCCGTCAGCGTCGACCATGGCAAAGTCACCGGGGCAGGAGTAGCGCTTACCCTCGATTTCCAGGAAGGTGCGCGCGCTTTTCTCGGGATCTTTGTAGTAGCCCAGGGGCTGACGACCGCCCACGGCGATACGACCCACCTTGTCGCTACCCGCCTCGATTCTCTGATTGTTGTCGTCGATCACAATGGTCTCGGGGCTCATCTCAAAACGTGCCGTGGGGTTGGCTGCGCCCGCCGCCGACACCGAAGAACCCATACCCAGCGCTTCCGAGGATGAAAAAGCGTCCATGAGCATCATGCCCGGATGATGCTCAAGGAGACGCTCCTTGCTCTCCTGACTCCACATGACGCCCGATGAGACCATGCCCTGCAGCGATCGAAGATTCCAGCGACCGGGTTCGCTATCAAGGGCACGAAGAATTGGCTTGGCAAAGGCATCGCCGACGATCGCCAGGGTATTTACCTGCTCTCTTTCGATAGTGTTTAGGAGCTCCTCAGGATCGAAATGGCGACCCGTCAGCGTGACAATGCTACCGCCGCCACACAAGGTACTCAGGCAGGGGAAATTGCCCGTGCCGTGCATCTGGGGGCAGGAGGGGAGGAAACGACTCCCCGGAGCGGTGAAGCTACCGCGGAGATCACCGGCACTGCCGCTGTCGTCGAGAGGATTGCCAAGGGAGGCGGTGAGCGTGACGGCGAGATCATCCTGTCGCCACATCACGCCCTTGGGCATGCCCGTGGTACCTCCGGTGTAGAGAAAGTTTAAATCGTCGCCACTCCGCCCCCAGCGGGGCACAAGGCGTTCGCAGGCCTGGCTCGCGACGGTTTCATAGTCCCTTGCCCATGGGGGACAGGGGCCGCTGCCGTCATCAACGAAAAGCCAGACCCGCACCTTGGGCAGGCGATCGCGGATCGCTTCGATGGTCTTGGCAAACACACCGTGGAAAACGACGGCACCCGCATCAGCGTTGTCCCAGAGGTAGAGCAGCTCGTCGGCGGTGTAGCGATAATTGGTGTTTACCGGTACCAGGGCCGCCTTGAAGGCAGCGTACATGGACTCCAGGTATTCGTTGCCGTTGTAAAGATATTGGGCCACCGCCTGCTGGCGTTCGAGGCCGGCGTCTATCAGATAGTGCGCCAGGCTGTCGGCGCGCTCGTCGAACTCACGCCAGCTTCGACGTGTATCGCCATGAATGAGGCACGGGGTATCACCCAGTTCATCTGCAGCAATCTCCCAGATATCCGCAAAATTCCAGCTGCCCATAGTGTCTGCTCCTGCTTTTCCCTAAGCAATCTTAGGGGCTCTGTCGTCTCAGTTAAGAGAGACACCCTCAACGTGGGGTGCGCCGGCTTCAACTAGCGCCTCACTGAGTTCCTCTACGGTCGCTTCGGCACTTTCCAGTTTTTCCCGAAGGGATGCCATGGCTTTATTGGCCAGGGCCAACTGCTGCTGGCTGGTTTCCGTGGGACCGTAGAGGGAGCGATACACCGTTCGCTCTACGGCGAAGAGCCGCTGAGAAATCGTGGTGCGGGTTTTCTCGCCCACCTCCAGTTTCGCAGGATTGCCCTTGATCTCTGCATTCAGCGCATGGAGCGTTTCCCTTAGTTCATGCACGCGTGCGTCCAGCCCACCGGCATCCGCACGGGAGAGCGACAAGGCTGTGCCCATGGCGTCGACGCGATCGATGGCGCGAGCGAGTTCAAGGTCAAGCCTGGACGCTTCCCGGGTGGCATCTTCCCAGGCGCGCCAGAAGGCGGCGACGTCTTCATCGGATGCACCGGGTAGGGCGCCCTGGTAAAGACGTTCCACCTGGAACTCGATGGGGTCGTCGAGCTGGCTCACCTGTCCGTCCACACGCTTATAGAGCGTAGCTGTATAGGTTCCCGGCGCGGCCATGAGACCCCGGGAGGGCTCATCGTCGTCATCTGTTTCATTGAACCTGATGACCTTGGGCGCCGGATAGCGCAGATCCCAGGCCACACGATGGAAGCCTTTTTCCCGTGGACCTTCGATGCGACGTACAACATTCCCGTCCTCATCTCTGACCACTAGCAAAATAGCGGGCTCGGCTTCCATAGACTCTTTAGCCAGGGCGTCCCACCCCGGGAACGCGACGTTCTTGCCGTCCGCTTCCAGCGGTGCCTCTGCTTCCTGGCGCGTCTCACTGCGCGTCTTCAGCCCCCCGTTGAGGTGGTAGGTGAATACCGCACCGAAGTCCGGGTTGGGTGCGACGTAGTGCGAGGCTCCCTGAGAGCCTTTGAGATCATCAAAATCCAGGTCGGAGCGGGGGATGTACAGCCAGGCTTTGCGCGTTGAGTAGAGGGAGCCTTCCTGTTCGAGGGACGCTTTGCTGACTTCGCGCAGTGCGCTGTAGTCGTCCAGAATGAAGAATCCCCGCCCGAAAGATGCGCCCACGAGGTCGTTCTCCCGGCGTTGGATGGCGAGGTCCCGAAAACTGATCGTCGGTACGCCACCTTCAAGCTCGATCCAGTTATCACCCGCATCGATAGAGAAAAACACGCCGAACTCCGTTGCGGCAAACAGGAGTTCCGGTTTCTCGTGATCCTGCACCATACGCCATACAAGATGTCGCTCGGGCAGGTCACCGCTGATGGACTCCCAACTCTGTCCGCGGTCAGTGCTCTTTAACAGGTACGGTGCGTAGTCGCCGTACTTGTGGTTATCGAGGGCTACGTAAACCGTGTCGGGATCGTGGAGATCGGCCTTGATGTCGTTGATGAAGGCGCGCTTGGGAACGCCCATGCGGCTGACCTCGACGGATCGCCAGTTAGCCCCGCCATCCTCCGTAACCTGCAGGAGGCCATCGTCGGTGCCCGCGTAAATCAGGCCCTCCACTAACGGTGATTCCGATAGCGACGTAATAGAGTTGTAGTTGGACATGGCGAGCACATCCCAGGATGAATCCCAGCTTTGCTGGCGACCCATAATCGGTAACTCGAAGCGCTCTTCATTGCGGGTGAGGTCACCGGAGATTGCCTGCCAGCTGTCGCCACGGTTATCTGAGCGCCAGACTCGCTGACTGGCGAAGTAAATGCGCGCGGGGTTGTGGGGGCTGACGTGGATCGGCGCGTCCCAGTTAAAACGCTCGTAATCCTCATCCTCGCCCGCCTGCGGCTGGATATCCACGACTTCGCCGGTGGTCATGTCGATGCGCGACAGCGCGCCCTCCTGACGCTCGGCGTAGACGATATCCGGATTACCAGGTTCTGTGGCAGGTGCATGGCCATCCCAGTTCAGCACCAGGCTCCAGTCAGAGTTGCGTATACCGTTGACGCTGTCCGTGCGCGAGGGGCCGCCCTGGGTGCCGTTGTCCTGGGTACCGCTGTAGATGTTGTAGAAGGGCGCCGCATCGTCCACGGCCAGCTTGTAGAACTGCGTGACCGGCAGATTGGGCATGTAGCGCCAGTTGTCCGCCAGGTCAAAGCTCTCGTAGACCCCGCCATCGGTGCCCAGGAGCAGGTAATCGGGATCGCTGCGCTTGAAGGCCAGGGCATGGTTGTCCCCATGACGGTGCTGACGGTTCACGGGTCCCCAGGTCTTGCCGCCGTCGAGGGATTGCTTCATGGAGGCATCCATCATGTAAAGATGGTCAAAGCGATGGGGTGATGCATACAGCTCCACGTAATAGTGGGGGCCGGTGCCACCGGAGATGACCTCCGATTGCTGAGTCCAGGACTCGCCACCATCCGTCGACTTCCAGGTGCCTCCTTTACGCCGGTCGAGTTCGATGGCGGCGTAAACAATGTCCGGCTGCTGCGGCGATATTGCCAGGCCGATCTTGCCCATCTTGCCTTCGGGCAAACCCTCGGACAGTTTCTTCCAGCTATCCCCACCATCTTCACTGCGATAGATAGCGGACTTTGCACCGCCGTCCATCACCGCCGCCACAGTGCGATGATGCTGCCAGGTTGCGGCGTAGACTCGCTCCGGGTTTCGTGGGTCGATGGCAATGTCAGTTACACCGGTGAAGGCCTCATCGCCCAGGGTCTTGGTCCAGGTCTGGCCGCCATCCGCTGACTTGAAAAACCCACGATCGCCGCCGGGGCTCCAGAGCGGCCCTTGAGAGGCAACGTAGATGACATCGGAGTTCTCGGGATGGACGATGATTTCGCCGATATGTTGGGAATCCTCAAGACCCATGTTTGTCCAGGTCTTGCCGCCATCCATGGACTTGTAGATGCCGTCACCAAAGCCGAAGTGCCGGCCGCCGCCGTGTTCGCCGGTGCCCACCCATACCGTATTGCTGTTGTTGGCATCCAGAGCCACGGCGCCGATGGAATAGGAGCCCTCGTCGTCGAAAACCGGCTCAAAGGTGGTGCCGGCGTTGACGGTTTTCCAGACACCGCCGGAACCCACCGCGATATACCAGGTGTTCTCGTCCTGGGGATGGATAGCAATGTCTGCGATACGCCCGGATCGCACCGCCGGGCCGATGTTGCGGAGGGTCAGGCCCTCGAAGGTGGCCTCCGACAAAAGGGCCTCTGCCTCATCGGCGGCACTGCCTGTGCCGGACAGCAGGAGGCTCGAGGCCAGGGTCAACGTGGACAGGATGGACCTGACGGTGCTCATATTGAATCGCCTTGTGTGAATCCAGGGGAGTCGAATACTCGCATAATCCCCCGTGTGCAGCTACGGGTGTGCAGCTACGGGTGTGCAGCTACGGGTGTGTAGCTAAGGAGAGGAGGTGAGAGGTGCAGGTGAGGGGTGGAGCTAAGGTTATCGAGCCAGGATTAGCTGCCTGCAGGCCGCCGGTTTAATCCCAAGAGATCCCTGAGGGCGTTGAACGCCTCAGCGTTCCCGCGCCTGCTGCCATGACAAAAGGCATACCAGGGCTGCGAAAAAGCTGCTGAGACCCACGGTGCCCCACCAGCCGCCAAGATCGTAGGCGAGGGCGCCGGTCCAGCTACCCATGCCGCCGCCCAGAAACATGAGGGTGATGTACAGGGTCATCAGGCGGGTGCGAACCGCCGGTGGTTTGTTGAGGCTGGTCATGCGCCCCGTGACATCCACCATGGGTCCCACGGTGCTCATAATGCCGATGGGTAGGAGCAGAAACAGCCAGTGGATGGGCGCCAGGCTCAGGGTCAAAATGCCCAGGAAGTTGATGATGGCCACGCGTAGACGCGCCCGCTCGGCGCCGAAGCGATCGGCCCAGCGCCCGAGGCGCGGCGTTACCAGCAGGCCCACGCCAGAGAAGGCCGCGAGGTAACCCACGGTGTCCGTTCCCAGTTTGAGTTCGTCGCTGGTGAGATGTAGTCCGATGCCCAGCCAGCAGCATAAAAATGCCGAGAAGCCCAGCCCCTGAATCACGCCGGAGATCATGACCCGGGGGTGGCCCGTGGCCAACAGGATGAGGGACTTCAGCAAGCTGCCATAGCTCTCTCCGGGGATTTCTTCGGAGGTCTCGTCCCGGTCCATGAGCATTGGCAGCACAAGCATTGAGAGTGCCATCAGCCCTGCGGCCATCCAGTAAACACTCCGCCAACCCAGTAGTTCACCCATGACGCCAGAGGTCACCCGCGAGAGCTGTACACCGGCGATGACACCCGTTGTCAGAACGGCGGTGACAAAGCCCAGACGCTCTATGGGCACGCGTTTGGACGTGTAGGCCGGAAGCAAATAGGGCGTGATGGTAAAAAAACCAAGAAGGCTCGACGCTGTGATAAACAGCCAGTAGTCCTTTACCGTGGCCATCAAGACGAGAGCCGCGACCTGGGCGCCGATGCAGATAACGGCGAGGCGGCGGTTGCTCATGCGATCACCCAGGGGCAGAAGAAACAGTACCCCCAGGGCCAGGGCGATCTGATTCAGCGCCGGCACCAGACCCACAAGTCCATAGCTCACCTTAAAGCTGTCTGCCACGGGCCCAATGATCGGGTGTATGTAGTAGGCGTTTGCCGTGACGATGGCGCCCGCAGCGGCGAGGAGAATGACCTCACGGGTGCCGAGCTGTCGGGGAGTGATGGTGTTCAGGGGTGCGTCCAGCTGCCAAAGGGTTGCCATCATAGGGCGATGTCAGCGCTCTGATAAGCCTTTCTTAGGAAATGGATGCCTGCCCGGGTGCCTGATGAGACCGCAGCCTGGGTCTGTTCCACGACAAATGAACGCGCCCTGATGTGTCAGCTCAGGCGCACAAACTCAGGCAGGGCGTCAGCTGCCCGTTTCATCGAGGACTGTGACACCCCGCTCTTCAGCTTTTGAGACGCCGAGGGCGCTCAGTTCCTCGCAGGCGTGGGACTGCACCAGTGTCGCTCTGCGCACGCCTCGCCGCCTGAGGGCATCACGGACACGGTCCAGGGAGCGAAAGTGCACCACTTTCCCCGTGAGGCTTTCCAGCATCCGGGGTGAGCTTTGCTCCTCGGGGTCCAGCTCAACGACGTAGCCGCGGCAGGAGCTCGCATGAACGAGGGCGCTGCTTGCGCGTTGTTTCGGTCGCAGCAAGGTGATGATGGACATGCAAAAAATCTCCCGATAAAGCCTGTTTTCACCGTGCGGCCCTGTCTTGTACTACATGGACAAACACACGACGGCGGTGAACACCCCTTCGCAGAGGCACGTACCTAAGTGCAAGTAACTACGTGCAAGTGAGTGCGTGCAGGTAACTACGATCCGTCAGTCCTTCCAGATTCCCTGTCATCAGATAAGCGACTTTTTATGACCACAGCAATTTCGTTTCTCCTTGCCGCGACCTTCGTGATTTCCGTTGGCGGTCTGGCGTTGCTGATCTGGGCTCTTGCGAATGACCAGTTCACTTTGGGGGAGCGCGCGGCTCGCACGATCTTCGCGGAAGGTGAGGTGGGTCGTATCGAAGACCCCGCCATGACCGAAGCTGATCGCGCGGACATGCAGCGCTCGCGGGATGACGACCGCGTGGTCGAGCCCGGAGAGGACGAGGACAGCAGCGCCGTCGATGATGCCCTGGCTGCTCGCTGGATCGCCGACGCCTCAACGCGCGTGCCGGTGCTGGTCTGGATGATGTCGTCGCTCCTCTGGCTGGCCGTGGCTTCGCTTCTGGGCGTGGTGGCGTCCCTCAAGCTGCACATTCCCGAGTTTTTAGTTCAAGACGCCGCGCTAACCTTTGGGCGCATTCGACCTGCGCACCTCAATGCCGCGGCCTACGGCTGGTCCTCCATGGCGGGGATCTCTGTGGGTGTCTGGCTGATCCCCCGTTTATTTAAAACACCGCTGGTGGGAGCCAACTGGGCCACACTGGGAGCCGTGGTGTGGAACCTGGGTGTAATCGGCGGTATTGCTGCTGTTCTCCTGGGCTACAGCGACGGTCTCGAATGGCTGGAGTTTCCCTGGATCGTGGATATCCTGCTGGTGCTCGGTGGAGGGTTTGCGGCTGTGCCTTTGATTCTGACCTTGCTCCAGCGCAGGGTGCAGCATCTGTACGTCAGTGCCTGGTATCTCATCGCCGCGCTCATCTGGTTCCCTATGCTGTTCCTTACCGCGAATCTGCCCAACCTCTTCGGGGGCGTTGAGCAATCCATGCTCAACTGGTGGTATGCCCACAACGTGCTGGGGCTCTGGATGACGCCGCTCGGGCTGGCCGCGGCTTACTACATGATCCCCAAGATTGTGGGTGCCCCCATCTATTCCTACGGTCTGTCACTCATCGGCTTCTGGGCATTGGCGCTTTTTTACTCCCAGGTCGGTCTTCATCATCTTATCGGCGGTCCCGTGCCCACCTGGGCCGTCACGCTGTCCATTGTCCACAGTGTGATGATGGTGATTCCTGTGCTATCCGTGGCCGTAAACCATCACATGACCGTGGCGCGGCACTGGCGACTGCTGATTTACTCCCCCACCCTGCGTTTTGTAACGGTTGGCGCAATGCTCTACACCGCTGCCAGCGTGCAGGGGTCTCTGGAGGCGCTTCGCAGTGTGAATGCGGTGACTCACTTCACCCATTACACCGTGGCCCACGCGCATCTTGGTGCCTACGGCTTTTTCGCCTTCGTCATGTTCGGCAGCGTCTACTTCATCATGCCCCGGGTGACGGGGAGGGAGTGGCCCTTTCCCCGGGCGATCGCGGCGCATTTCTGGCTGGTGTTCGCGGGCTTTCTTGTCTACTTCTGGCCCCTGACCATCGGCGGCTGGTTACAGGGCCTCGCGATGCTCGATCCCGACAGGCCTTTCATGGATTCGGTGCTTATCACCGAGCCTTATCTGGTGGCACGTTCCGCAGGAGGTAGCCTCATGACCCTCGGCCATCTGATTTTCACCGGCCACGCATTCCTTATCCTCTTGGGTTGGGGAGCGCGGAAGCCCGGCGCGGCCTTGTTCCGACGTCAGGAGCAGCCAGCATGACGCGCGCCGTTGGAATTCTCGCAGGCGCGGCAATGATTCTGTTGTTTGCCACCCTGATGATTGTTGTCATGCCCACGATTCAGCTGCAGTCATCGGCCAAGGTGCCCCGGGGATTGGAGCCCTACTCCGAATCGGCGCAGCGCGGTCGCGACCTGTACGTCAGCCTGGGTTGTGTGTATTGCCACAGCCAGCAGCCCCGGGACCCTTCCCTCGGGCCTGACGGTCTGCGCGGATGGGGTCGTCCATCGGTGCCCGGTGACTACACCTATGATTCGCCGCACCTGCTGGGGACCATGCGCACGGGTCCTGATCTTCTGAACATCGGAGCCCGGCAGCCGAGCAGCGCATGGCATTTGTCCCACCTCTACAATCCCCGGGCCATCATGCCCTGGAGCATCATGCCCAGCTATCCGTTTTTGTTTGCGGAGGTAGATGCGGTAGAAGAAGGCGGCGTCGTGGTGGATCTCCCGCCGGATTACGCGCCCGAGAGTGGTGTCATTGTCGCGCTGCCGGAGGCCCTCGATCTCGTGCAGTACCTGCTGGAACTCGATCGGACCTACGAGGTGAATGAGATTCCCCGGGCGGATGCCGGTGAGGAGGTAGGGCCGTGACACCCCAGCAAAAAAATCGCGCCCGGACCCAGTCCCGGGAGCGCGATGAACCCGAAGAGCTGCGCAATCCCACGCCTTTGCCGCTGTTGATTCTGGCGGTGGTCATGGTGTCCTGGGGGGTCTGGTATTACTTTGCCAATGCCGGCTTCCCCCTCACGGCCGGTGACCGTAGAACACCCATCGAGGTGCCCACCATGGACCAGGTCGATGGGGCTCAGGTTTTTGCGGCCAACTGCGTTGCCTGCCATCAGGCGGACGGCAAGGGCCTGGCCGGCGTGTTTCCGCCCCTGGTTGATTCGCGCTGGGTGCTGGGCTCCCGGGAGCGTCTTGTGCAGATCATGCTCTACGGTATCCAGGGGCCTATCCAGGTGCAGGGCGCGGTCTACAACGGCGTCATGCCGGCCTTTTCGAGATTGTCCGATGCAGAGCTTGCCTCGGTGACGAGCCACATTCGCTCCACCTGGGGAAATGACGCCTCGCCCCTGACGCCCGACGAAATCGCCAAGGGGCGAGCGCGTGATCCTGAGCGCACCGCGCCCTGGAGCGGGGGAGAAGAGCTCAACGCCGTCTTTGGTGACGGCTGAGCCCCATGAATCAGGCCGTTAGCGCACTTTCGTCTTCGGCGCATATCGACGAACTGTTAATTGTTGACGGCATGTTCTGCGGTGGATGCGCCTCATCGCTGGAGCGGCGCCTGGGACAACTTCCCGGGGTGGTCGAGGCCTCCGTGGACCTGGCAGCGGGCGCCGCTCTCCTTCGCTGGCGCTCGGGGCAACAGAACGCTGATGCCGCCCGGAACGTCATTACGAGCCTCGGCTATACAGCGCGCAGGCCGGGCGAAGAAGCCGCCGGCGATGGCGTCGACGCGCCGGAGCGTTCCCTGCGACTTAAATTCGTGGTCGCTATGTTCTTTGGTATGTGGACCATGCTGCCATCTATTGGCCTCTATCTCGACGCGGCGCCGAATGCCGCCGTGGCCCACGGCCTCGCCTGGGCGGCGGCGATCGCCAGTCTGCCCGTAATCCTGGTCTGTGGCCGGCCCTTTTACGCCATGGCCTTTGCAACCCTGCGGGTGGGTGCCGCGGGTATCGATGCCCTGGTGAGCATAGGTGTCGCCGGCGCTGTAGCTTTATCGGTGTTTTCCCTGGCCGGCGGCGGTGCCGACGTGTATTTCGAGGTGGCGGTCGCGCTCATCACTCTCCAACTGTTAGCGCGTCTCATACAGTTAAAGGTGGCTCGCAGGGGCCGCGATGCCCTGGCGCAGCTCCTGGATCTCGCCCCAGGAAAAGTCGCCAGAATAGCCACCAACGGGGCGTTGGAGATTGTTCCTGTCAGCCAGATCGCTGCAGGCGATCTGTTGCTTGCCGAGGTGGGGGACACCCTGGCCGCAGACGGTGTGGTCGAGGGAAGCGACGGACTCCTGGACCGCCATCTGTTGACCGGGGAGTCCCGGGCGATTCGTGTAAAGACCGGGGATGCGCTCTGTGCCGGGGAGGTGGTGGTAGAAGGCCCCCTGAAGCTTCGGGTCACGGGCGCGTCGGGCGATCGGCGCATCGACGCCCTGGCCCGGCAGGTTCGTTCCACCCTGATGCGCAAGCCCGATTGGCAGCGTCGTATTGATCTGGTGGCGCGTTACTTTTTGCTCCTCGCGACCATCGCTGCGGTCATCGGCGGGTGTGTTGCGGTGGCGACCGGTGCCGGAGCAATAGCGGTCGCCGAGCGTGCCATCGCCGTGTTTGTTATTGCCTGCCCCTGCGCCCTGTCCCTTGCGGCGCCCCTGGCAGGACTGGGCGCGACGCGTCGGGCGGTAGCGGCGGGGATTTTGCTGCGGGATCTGCGGGTGCTGACCGGGGCCGAAAAAATACGTCGGGTGTTTCTGGATAAAACCGGCACGCTGACCGAGGGCAAGCCGGTGGTATGCGCCCTAAAGCCCGTGGCCGGTGTGAGCGAGGGGGAGCTTCTTGCCCTGGCGGCGCGGGTAGAACGACACTCCCGTCATCCTCTGGCAACGGCCATCGTCAGAGAGGCTCTGGCGCGCAACCTGAAGCTGGATACTTATGGGTTCTTTGATCGCGATGAAGAAAACCATGGGCAAACGCCAGATCACACTCGCACGGTGGTGGGACGGGGCGTACGCCTGGAGTCTGCGGCGACGATCTTGCGCGTGGGTAGCGCGCAGTGGTTTGAGGAGGAAGGTCTTCAATGCCCCTTTGCTGAGGACGAGGGGTTTTCGCGTGTGTGGGTGGCACGCAACGATGAGGTGCTTGGTGCCATTGATCTTCATGACCCTCTTCGCCCGGGTGCCCGGGATGCTATTGAGTGGCTAAAAAGCCAGGGGATAGCGGTGACTATTCTGAGCGGCGATGCTTCCAAGCCCGTGGCGCGTATTGCGCGGGAGTTGGGGGTGGAGGGCATTGCCCGATGCTCACCGGAAGACAAGGTATCCATTGTTGAAGACGCCGCCCAGGGTTGTGCTACGGCCTTTGTGGGAGATGGTCTCAATGATGGTCCGGCGATCGCCGCGGCAGATCTGGGGGTCGCCGTAGAAAACGCTCTGGATGCGGCGCGCACGGCCTCCGCTGCAACCCTGCTCCGCGGCGGTGTGGAGCGCGTTCCGGGATTGCTGACCCTGGTTTCTTCTGCCGGTGGGGTCTTGCGCCAGAATATTTTTGGAGCGGTGATCTACAATCTGGTGGCGATACCCGCGGCGCTCGTGGGTTGGGTACACCCGGCGGTCGCCGCAATCGCCATGGCCGCCTCATCCATCACCATCGTGTTGAACTCTCTTCGCATTCGTGAGGAGTCACTCGCGACTGTGGATTAAAGCCCTAAGCACCAGACCCCTTGAAGGGGTTCTCGTCATCGTCGTCGATGGTTTCCAGTTTCAGCTCGCCAAAGCTCGAGTCGAAGGGATTTGCCTTGGGGGCTTCCGCGGGTTTTTCGTCCGGCAAGGCCGGCTCCTCGGGTGCATCGTTTTCCTTGGAGAGTTTGATTTTCAAGCGCAGGTTATTGGGCGAATCCGAGTTTGCGACGGCTTCGTCGAAGGTGATTTTTTCGTCTTTGTAGAGTTTGAAGAGCGCCGTATCAAAGGTTTGCATGCCCAGGTTTTCCGACTTCTCCATAATCTCCTTAATCTCTTCCAGGCGATTTTTCAGGATCATGTCCTGGATAGTTTTGGTGCCCAGCAAGACTTCTACCGCGGCACATCGCTTGCCGTCCACCGTGGGGATGAGTCGCTGGGAAACAATGGCGCGCATGTTCTGGGACAGTGCGAGGAGAAGCTGATGTTTGCGATCCTCGGGGAACAGGTTGATGATCCTTTCCAGGGCCTGATTGGCATTCGTCGCGTGGAGCGTGGATATTGCCAGGTGACCGGTTTCGGCAAATTCCAGTGCGTGCTCCATGGTCTGGCGATCGCGAATCTCGCCGATGAGAATCACATCCGGCGCCTGGCGCAGGGTGTTTTTCAGAGCCGCCTGAAAGCTCCGGGTATCAACCCCCACTTCCCGCTGATTGATGATGCTTTTCTTGTGGTTGTGCACATACTCCACGGGATCTTCGATGGTAATGATATGCCCCGCAGACGTGCTGTTGCGATGATCAATCAGCGCCGCCAGGGATGTTGATTTTCCCGAGCCGGTGCCGCCCACAAACAGTACTAAACCGCGTTTTGTGGTGATGATTTCTTTCAAAACTTCTGGCAGGCCGAGATCCTCGAACTTGGGGATATCGGCTTTGATGTTGCGCGCGACGATAGAAATCTCATTGCGCTGCTTGAATATGTTGATACGGAAACGCCCGATCTGAGCCAGGGAGACCGCGAGATTCATTTCCAGGTCGCGAGCAAAAGCTTCCCGCTGTTCTTCGTCCATGATGGCGTTGGCAATGGCTTCGATCTCACCCGATTTGTAGGGTGTTTTCGACATGGGTATCAGCGTCCCCTGAAACTTTCCACTGGGCGGGGCGCCGGTGCTGAGGTACAAATCGGAGCCGTCTTTCTGGGCGAGGATGGTTAGATAGGTGTCTATGGGTGTTTTCATGAGGCCCTGATCGCTCGGCTAATGATTACCTCAGTATAGGCCCGTGAAGGGGTGCGATTGAAGTAACTGCGGATATCACTGCTCTCGGGGTTTTCCCCGCTGGTTTTGCCAGCCCAGGGTAAGGGTCAAAAACAGACCAAACACCGAGGCACCGGCGAGAATGCTGAAATAGTATTGGTAGCCGGTTGCGGGTCCGTAGTTGTCCAGGAACCAGCCGACCATGGGGTAGGCAAAGACGTCGGCGGTAAACCCGATGGTTGATACCAGGCCCACGGCGGTACCCGTGACCAGCAGGGGAATCTTGCTCTCTTCCATCAGCGCAAAATAAATGCCCCGCAACGCGAAAACCGCGATGGCGACGGCGGAGATCTGAATCCATAGCATCCACAGAAGATCCGCCCTGCCGGGAATAAGCGCGAGGGCGCCATAGCCCACTGCAGAGGTGATAAAAGCGATGGATACCGCGCGGGAGGCTCGAATGCGGTCCGCCAGGAAGCCTGCGGCGATGGCAGAAACAGGCCGGAGCCACTCCCGAAAAGCACTGAGGCTCGCGCCAAAGACCTTGTCCTGATCAAAAACCTTTTCCGCAAAGGTGGCGAATTCAAAGGAACCCAGATAGAGCCAATAGGCCATGAGAATAATAAGCGCCTGAAGCCACACGGCGGGCATTCTCGCCACAACCCGTAGCTGTCCTGCGGGAGCGTTGCTATTGTCGCTGTGCGTGAGGGAGCCGTGGGCATGATCCGGAGGAATAAAGGCGAGGACGCAGAGCCCCGCCGCCATTGATGCCGTCGCGTAGAGCAGAATGACGTCCACCAGTCCGTCGGCGGCGAGGGCAGACCGTGAAAACACCCAGGCGCCGGCGGTCATCATGACCGCGCCTACGAGACCCCGCCCGGCATCGAGAATGCCGAAGGTGCGCCCCTGATCATCGGATCCACCCCACAGGCGCGTCGCCTTAACCAGGGCCGCCCAGAACGTGAGGATGGTTGAAACGCCCCAGAAGGCATGGAGTGCAAGGAGCATGGGATAGCTGGGGATCGTCGCCATGTAATAGCCGCCCAGGCCCGTCGCAAACAGTGAAAAACTCAGGAGCGTTCGCGTTGCGACCCGGTCCGAGAGCCAGCCACCGGCGAAGTAAGCAGTAATGGCCAGCAGCCCGTACATGGAATTCATGATGCCAAGCTGGGTGTAGCTGATCTCAAAGACCTCGTGCATGCTCGTTTGAAAGCTCTGGCGCATGTACACCAGGAGATAAATGCTGTCGCCGGCGAGGATAAGGCTGGCCATGTAAAGCCAGCGTAATCGTCGGGAGCTCGGCCCTTCGTCATTCATTGCATCATTCCCTGGCAGGGGTCCTCTCTGCCTACGGGGTCTGCGAAGAGCCTGTGGTCGTAAAAACTTTCATCGTCAGACGCAGCCTTGTTTGCGCTCTGGGTGGCTGCTTTCTCCAGCTGGCCGATGCTCACTACGACCGTATCGGGCGATGCTGCTGCGATTGCTTCGGGCATCCCCCAGTCCTTTCGGGCGTGGCCCGTTCCGGTGATCACCACGACGGGACCGCCGGTCTCCCTTAGGGCCGTGAGCGCCGTTGCGGCAAAGGAGGCATCCCGAAGGCGCTGGGCTTCCACCATGCCACCGAGGAGTTCGAGCGGCAGCATGTTGCAGTGCACCGCCTGTTGGTGCGCCTCCCGGGCTGCCTGCTGATCATCGGGGAGGGGCGTGGTGAGTCCAAAGGCTTTACTGTCGCCCGCAAAGACGGCGCTGGCGCTTTCTCCGACGGCTCGGCGCACACGCTCCCGGGGCAAGGCCATCCCGTAAATCTTTGTGCTCCCCGTCGCTTCAAAAACCGGTTGATAGATCTCCCAGGGGGGCCAGCCACTGTCATGCCAGCCGATGGCATCGGCCAAGGCTGGGCCGCGTTCCGCTGTGCTGTTGGAAATCTCTGCTTGTTCGCTCGTAAGCATTTCGAAGGCGACGGCAGCGGGCTGCAATGTCCGGATGTACTCCGCCTGGATGAGGTGGTGTCGGGGGTTGTCGTGAACCTCGCTCACAATAATGATTTGCGCCGTTTCCGGAACCGCCGGTAGAGCCGTGTCCTGAAAAGGTAGTTCCGTGCATGCAGCAAAGCCCGGGAGCAGCGCTCCCAGCACAAGTTTTCTCAGCAGTTTTCCTGTCACGGTGGATTCCCGGCGGGTCAGCGTAGTTCCTGTCGATCGCCATAGATGCGGTAGAACATTTTTATCCAGAAAGGCGAGAACAAGGTCGTATAGGCAATGACCAGTACGATAGCGCATAAGTCGGGCCATCAAAGATACCGGCTACGCGGCCAAGTTCGGCAAAGATGAGACCGACCTCTCCGCGAGGCACCATCGCCATACCGACGGCAAATTTCATTAACCAGTGTTCTTTGCTGAGCAAAAAACCGCCGGCGATTTTCCCGAGAATGGCGACGATAGCCAGGCTGATGGAGAACAGCCAGACGAAGGCGGAAGCCCAGTCCACCTCGCGAAGATCCAATGACAGGCCCACGGTGACAAAAAATATCGGTGTGAATAGAGAGACGATGGGGCGCATTTCGCGCTGTACCCGATCAGCAAAGTTCGGGTCCCGGCCAAGGGCCGCCCCGAAGGGCAGAAAGAAGCGTCGCGACAGAGCCAGTCCCGCGGCAAAACCACCCAGTAACTCCGGGGCCCCGGAGGCGTGCGCTGCCCAGGCGAAAAGCAGGACCAGCGCGACGACCAGCGTTGCGACGACACCGGTGCTTTCGTCATTGGCAGCAAAACGACTGATCACCGCCGAGAGCACTTTAGCCAGCACCGGGGCGAGAACAAAAAACAGACCCACGAGCAGGGAGAGGCGTCCCACATTCGTGATACTCAGGTCTCCCGTTTGCGCAAACTCATAAAGAAACGCCAGCAGTAGCACGCCCAATACGTCGTCTATCACCGCCGCACCCAGAACAATCTGGCCTTCGCGACTGTCCTGGCGACTCACGTCGCGAAGGATACGCACCGTTACGCCGATGCTCGTGGCGGTCAGTGTGCCCCCAATAAAGAGCGCGAGGATGAGATCCTGGCCAAACACATAGCGGCTGAGTCCAAAGCCAAGAGCGAAGGGTATAAAAAAACCTCCGACGGCAACGCTTGCCGAGCGCCACCCGGATTTGGCCAGGCGTGACAGATCCGTATCTACGCCGACCTCAAAGAGCAGAAGAATAATGCCTATCTCTGCAAGTAAGCGGATGAGCTCCGTGGGTTCAAGCCACCCGAGGAGGCTAGGCCCCAGGATGATGCCGGCAACGAGTTCGCCAATGACACTTGGCGCTCCAAAGCGCGCCGCGATGGTTGACGCCGCTCGTGCTGCCACCAGGATGATGGCCAACTGCAGAAACACCATGGAGGCATCCATGACTTAGTACTCCGGTCTGCCGGGGATGGTTGCTACACAGTGGTCCATGGTGACGACTCCGCTTCGCTGCCCGGTTTTCAAAACGCTAGACGCGATAGTGTTGGCGGAATGGACGTATATTTCAATGTTTCCGCCGGAGCAGGGGAATGGTGTATTCAGGCGGCACTCCAGTGAGTGTTAAAAGACGCGCAGGAGCACGTAGGCCATAGCGGCGATCTGGATAAGTCCCGCCAGCACCGAGAACAGGTGCAGCCGGTTGAACTGTTTGCGCTCACCCGCGTCCGCCGCTCGATTGATGGCCGGCATCAGCTGCTGCCTCAGGGGAATCGTTGCTACGGCCACAACCGCGAGGATCGCGCAGGCGATCGGGTCGATGTTTACGAGCAATGCAGCGGCCAGGGAAGCCGTTGCGATGAGCCATAGATAAAAAGATGCAAACGCCTTACGTAAGAGGGCGCCTGCTTCGTCCGGTGGAAGCGTCTTGAAGAGAAACGCGGCAAAGGCCGAGGAGTAGAGCAGCGTTCCCCCAAAGAGGAACGCTGTGGTCAAATGCGCAGCGCCCACCTGTATCGAAGCTATGGACGTCATTGCCTTACCCAAATCGCCTGAGGGTGCTGCCGCTGACGCGCCAGCATCTCGTCGGCCGAATCTATGGGCGCTGCTTTTACTTCAGGCTACCCAGCCGTTACACCAACCGGAGGCGTGGACGCGCTTGCCCGCGAAGATGGGGCACAGTCCATACTCGTCGTCGATCTTTTGATAAAGCGTGCAGGTCGTGCATTGCTGCTTGGCGCCGTCGGGGCCGGCCTTCTTGGTCCACTTGGCGGTGTCGACGGTGCTGTGATCAGCTGCGTAGCCCATGGCTACGGCTGTTCCGTCATCCTCGGTCACGATTTCCTGCGCGTGACTGAAGCGGGCAATCAACAGACCTGAACCGGCGACTGCGGTGGTTTTAAGAAAGTTACGACGATTAAGCTTGTTCATTGGGACATCTCCAAAAGTGTGTTTCGGGGACTTTACGCAGCAAAAACGGCTCCTGGCTCACTACTGTTCATGTCTTGTCGCGGTTTCCCGCACCATTTTGGTGCAATTGAGAATCATTTACGCTCCAAATCCCATTGGCTCCGCAGCGTATCAATAAGCCCAGTACTGTCTCTTTGAGAGCGCAAAAGCGACTCAGGGAAAGCCAAGAGTCAGCACCTGAATGTCAGAGGTGTAGCGCTTTTGTCGCGACCTGGGGCCTGGACACAAAGTAAACGCAGGCGTCCATCATTAAAAAGACGGACGTACCTCTCTTTGTTCGCGGCGCAGCTCGCCACGCACTTCACTCATTGAAACAGCACAGTCTTACTGTGGAGGATTACGAAAATGGAAGATGCATCATTGCCAATATTGAATCTGCTTGTTCTGGGCTCGGTATTTTTCTTTGGACTGCGCGAGTTGGTTAAATTGGAGACCCAGGCGATCAGGATCGACGAAGAGCAGGATCTTCGCCGCCGCTAAGGTATTGCGCCAAGGCTGACTGTTGGGAGGACCCTCATGTCAAAGTCCCCTGTATTGGGGACTTAAAACAATGCTGATAAGGTGCGGGTTTTAGGCAGCTGAGCAGGACAACGCGTGGACGAGGATCACATTCTTTGGCGGCCCGATCCCGAGAGAGTTGAGCGCAGCCCCCTCCATCGCTATCAGGCCTTTCTGCGCGAACGCACGGATCAATCCTTCGACTGTTACAGCGACCTCCACCAGTGGTCCGTCACAGATCTGGAAGGGTTCTGGCAATCTGTCTGGGACTTTACGGAGCTAAGGGCTAGCCGACAGGCCGATGCGGTGCTGTCCGATGGAGATCGTTTTCCCGGCGACCGCTGGTTCGACGGCGCACGACTTAATTACGCTGAGAATCTTCTTAGTCGGCGATCCGATGGCACTGCCATTGTGGCAAGACTCGAAAATGGCCAGCGCCGTGAGATCAGTTGGCCAGAGCTTCACACGCAGGTGGCCCTCTCAGCTGCCGCGCTCCGCGAGAGCGGTGTAGCGAAAGGCGATCGCGTTGCGGGAATGCTCCCCAACGTGCCCGAGACCATTATCGCGATGCTTGCGACTGCCAGCATTGGCGCACTGTGGTCGTCATGCTCCCCAGATTTTGGAGTGAGTGGCGTCCTTGACCGCTTCGGGCAGATCCAGCCCAAGGTATTGATTGCCTGTGATGGCTATTTTTATAACGGTAAAACCATCGACTGCCGGGACAAGGTCGCCGAAGTCGCGTCTCAGTTATCCCTGAGTACAACGGTAGTCGTTCCCCTATTATATGAATCAGATGTATCAGTGGATGTGTCAGTGGAGGGGGCCATAGCCTGGCCGCTTTACCTTGCGGCGCAGCAAACAGCAGCGGGCGACGCCCCCGGCTTGCTGTTCGAGCAATTACCCTTCGATCACCCCCTCTTTATCATGTACTCCTCGGGGACCACGGGGGCGCCTAAATGTATTGTGCACAGTGCCGGGGGTACGCTGTTACAGCATCTGAAGGAGCATCAGCTCCATGTGGGACTGACCCCGGGCGATGTACTCTTTTACTTTACGACCTGCGGATGGATGATGTGGAACTGGATGGTCGGCGGGCTGGCAAGCGGTGCGACCCTGGTGCTCTACGACGGCTCACCTTTTTATCCTGCCCCGGATGTTCTTCTCGACATCGTGGACGAGGACGGTATCAATGTGTTCGGCGTGGGTGCCAAATACATCTCGGCCCTGGAAAAGCAGGGGATCAGGCCAGCCACCACCCATAGACTCACGAGTCTGCGAACGGTACTGTCGACGGGGTCGCCTCTTTCCCATGAAAGCTTTCGTTATATCTATCGCGACGTAAAACAGGACGTCTGCCTGTCGTCCATCTCCGGCGGCACGGACATCATTTCCTGCTTTGTGCTGGGCAACGAGTGCCTGCCTGTTTATGAGGGAGAGCTGCAGTGCCCGGGATTGGGTATGGCGGTGGAGGTGTGGGACGAGGAGGGACAGCCCGTCACCGGGACCAAGGGCGAAATGGTATGCGTCAAACCCTTTCCTTCGGCGCCCGTGGGCTTTTGGAATGATCCCGATGGCAAGCGCTACCACGATGCCTACTTTTCATCCTACGACGGCATCTGGGCGCACGGCGACTACGCCGAAGTTACGCCCAGCGGTGGCATGATTATTCACGGTCGCTCTGATGCTGTGCTGAATCCCGGCGGCGTTCGCATTGGTACCGCAGAAATTTATCGCCAGGTCGAGAAGATCGACGCCGTGATGGACAGCGTCTGCATCGGTCAGAACTGGGATGATGATGTGCGGGTAGTGCTCTTTGTGGTGCTCAAAGCGGGCGAGGAGCTCAGCGATGAGCTGGCTGCCGATATCCGCCTCGCCATCCGAAAAGAAAACACGCCGCGCCACGTGCCTGCCAAGATTCTCGCCGTAACGGACATCCCTCGCACGCGCTCCGGGAAGATTGCTGAGATTCCCGTGCGTAAAGTGGTGAATGGCGAGACCATCGATAACACCGAGTCCCTGGCAAACCCCGAGTCTCTGCATCAATTCGAAAATCGTCCTGAGCTTGAAACGTGATTAGGGACACTTATCTGAGCTCCCCATCGCGGTCCTGATCCGGCGTAGCGTCTCCCCGCCGCAGCCGGTATCGTAGCTTCAAGACTGGCAGCCGCGAGACCTTATGAAAAACGCGCTCATTCTCTCTGGCGGCGGCGCTCGCGCTGCTTACCAGGTAGGTGTGTTAAAAGCGATTGCCGAACTCTTGCCGGTAGGGGCCAAAAATCCCTTTTCCGTGGTCTGCGGCACCTCGGCTGGGGCCATCAACGCTGTCACCGTAGCGGCCCATGACGGCAGCTTTGCGGAGGGCGTCGCTATCCTGGAGTCCGTATGGATGGGACTGACGCCCGACGACGTATACCGCAGCGGTTGGGGTGCCATGGCGCGCAGCGGCGGTCGCCTCGCCCTGTCCCTGGTGAATCGCGGTGTAGGCGTGGGAAAACCCGTGGCGCTGCTGGACAACTCACCTCTGCGAGAGCTGATTAAGAGCACCATCAACTTCGAAAAAATCGACCGCGCCATTGCCCGGGGCGACCTCGATGCGGTCTGCGTGACAGCAACGGGTTATCAGTCGGCGCGGTCCATGTGTTTTTATCAGGCCGGAAGCGATGTCAGTGACTGGTCACGCTACCGGCGCAGTGGTCGGCGCACCTTGCTGAACACCGATCATCTCATGGCATCGTCGGCCATCCCCACGATGTTTCCCGCAACCCGTATCGAATATGAATACTTTGGTGATGGCGCGGTGCGGCAGCTGGCGCCTCTCAGCCCCGCCCTGCACCTGGGTGCGGATCGCCTGTTTATCGTTGGCGTGAGCGCCAATCGTGAGCGGCACCCCGCTGACCCCTTACCGAGAACCAGCGCCGCGCATTCGCCATCTCTGGCGCAGATCATTGGTCATCTTCTTAATAGCGCCTTCATCGATAGCCTCGAAAGCGACATTGAGCGTCTGGATCGTATCAACAAGCTCCTCGCTTCCTTGCCACCGGATTCCCGGGACAATGCATCAGACCTTCGTTTCATCGAGCGCCAGGTGATTTCTCCAACGGAAGAGCTGGATGTGATTGCGGCGACGCATATCGATGCTCTACACCCCAGCGTGCGCTTTCTGCTCCGCGCCACGGGGGGCACGGAAAGTGGGGCAGGCTCGACGGCGGCATCCTATCTCTTGTTTGCCAGGCCCTTTGTGGAGTCGCTCATCGCCCTGGGTTACCGCGATGCCATGTGGAGGCGCGACGATATCTCGGGATTTCTTCGCGTGGAGATGAAAGCCTGAGCATTGTGGAGCGGGGGTTCCCTGCACTGCGACATTTTGTACATTGTTGCATCACCGATGAAGCAGTATTGTTGGGTGGCTTGCACCCAACTGAGGCTACCCGAGACAGACAATGAATAAGAAAACGCCTTTTCTGTTGACCACTCTGACAACGCTTACAACTCTCGCCTCGTCCATAGCCATGGCGCAGTCGCCAACGTCCTCGAGTGTTGACCCGGGCGCCGAGATTGAAGAGGTGGTAGTCACGGGTTCGCGGATTAAGCGCAAGGATTACACCTCCATATCACCTCTGGTGACACTGGATGCCGAGCAGATTACCCTCTCGGGCATCACGGCGATTGAGGATCTGGTGAACGATGCTCCCCAGCTCGTGCCCCTCAATAATCGAACCAGTAATAATCCAGGTAATGGCACCGCGTCCTTGAATCTTCGTGGTTTAGGTTCGAACCGCACTCTGGTGACGCTCAACGGCAGACGACTGATTCCCGCGGACCCCGAGGGCTCCGTGGATATCAACACCATCCCATCTCAGTTGATCAAGCGTGTAGAGATCGTCACGGGGGGCGCTTCAACCGTCTACGGGTCCGACGCAGTCGCGGGCGTGGTGAACTTCATTCTCAACGACGACTTCAGGGGTCTTGAGGTCACGGCTCAGTACGACAGCTATGAAGAGGGGGATGGCGCGGTTGCCGACCTGAGTGCGGTCTTTGGTTTTGGCAATGACCGCGGGAGCGTGACGGGGTTTTTGAACTATCAGGACCGCGAAGAGGTGTTTGCCGGCGACCGGGTTTTCACCACGGAGCGTCTTCAGGAGAGCTTTAATCCCGCCGACGGCGGCGCCCTGGTGCCCGCAGGCAGTGGCACGATCCCCGCGGGCAGCATTGTCTTCCCGGCAGCGCCTGCGCCGGGCAGCGGCGGATTCCCGGGTAGCGTGACCTTTAACGAGGATGGATCGCCCCGCGCCTTTGTTCGTGGGCAAGACCAATACAACTTCCAGCCGGACAATTACCTGCAAACCCCGTTGCGGCGTGACTCCGCAGCCGTGTTTGGCAAATTCGAGATCAACGATCAGCTGCGTGCTTTTGGTGAGTTGGTCTACTCCCAGACATCTTCCACCTCACAGCTGGCGCCGCCACCGGCCTTCGTTCAGGCCAGGGTGAATCTGGACAATCCCCTGCTCACGCCGGCTCAACGCAGCCAGTTTGCCAATGGTGCCTACGACCCCGACGGTGATGGCGTGGCCGAGTTTATTTTTGCAAAGCGTCTGGTCGATACCGGACCACGGATACAGTCCCGGGAGTCCGATACCCTGCGCGCGGTGCTCGGTTTGCAAGGTGATTTTGCTTCCAGTTGGGAATGGGAAGCGAGCTACAGCATGTCTCAGGTGCGAGGAGAATTCGTGTCCGGCAATGCTGTGTTTGCCGATCGATTTGCCCAGGGTCTGTTAGTAGATCCCGCGACAGGAGCCTGCGTCGACCCCTCAAACGGCTGCGTACCCTTCAATCCCTTTGGCCTGCCCATTAATGCTGACGCTGTAGAGTTCCTCAAGATTGGCGACCTCATCTCCACCAGTGATACCGATGAGGATATTGTCAGCCTTATTCTTACCGGCGATGCCTACGAGTTACCGGCAGGCCCCATTGGCATCGCTGCAGGTCTGGAATGGCGCGAGCTTTCCTCAAAGGAAAATCCAGACCCTAACTTCCTGAATGCCAATGTCCTGGGAGCCAACGCTCAGGCTCCCATCGAGGGCGCCACGGATGTCGCAGAGGTCTTTCTCGAAGCCCTGGTGCCCCTCCTGGCCGGTGAGCGCTTTGCCGACTACCTGGGCATTGAGGCGGGGTATCGTTACTCCGATTACAAATTCTCCGGAGTCGCTGACAACTGGAAAGTGGGTCTCGACTGGGCGCCCACGAGCTCCCTGCGTTTTCGCGCCATGGCACAGCAGGCGATTCGTGCACCCAATATCGAGGAGCTTTTTGCTCAGCCACGGGCCCAGCCGAGCGTTATTTTTGACTCATCGACAGATTTTTGTAGTGCATCGGCGGATCCCGTCGGCAATGGACTGACGGATCTTTGTGTGGCCCAGGGCATACCCGCCGATCAGGTGGGTATCTATGAAGCTACGGAGCAGTTCCCCTTGCTCGTTCTTGAGGGCGGTGGTAACACGGCTCTGGATCCCGAGACCGCAGATACCTTTACCGCCGGCGTGGTGCTTCAACCCGAGTGGGCTGAGGACCTGTCCTTGTCCCTGGATTACTACCGCATTGAAATCGAAGATGCCATCGGCGGTACGAGTTTTGAGGGTTCCCTGGGGCTGTGCGCCGACTCCGCCGACCCGGACAGCCAGTTTTGTAACTCTCTCGTCAGAGCCCCATCGGGTGACATCAGCGAATACACCAATCCTCAGTACAACCTCGCGAACATTTCTGCCGAGGGTGTCGACCTCACGGTGAATTACCGCTTTGATCTGGGTGACAGTCTGGCGCTCCCAGGGCATAGCGCATCCATTGCGCTGCAGCTGCTGTTCAACTACGCAATGGAGAACACCTTTCAGGCAACGGCCGACAGCGTCGAAACGGATTGCGCAGGCTTTTACGGCGGAGCCTGTAATTTTGGTGTTCCCCTCTTTCAGGTAGTGCCGGAGTATCGCAGCAGTACGCGTCTCACCTATTACTCAGGTCCCCTATCCCTGGCGCTCAATTGGCGTTGGATTGGAGAGATTGCTAACCATATTGATATCACCTGTGAGGAGTCTCCCGAGTTTTGCTATCCGACTGTCCTCGGGGACATCGGCTCTCAAAATTACTTTGAATTCTCGGGTCGTTTTGAATTTGGCGAGCGAGCGGAAATTTACGGTGGGGTGAGCAACATCTTCGAAGAGGAGCCGCCGTTAATGGGCAGGGGTGCGACGCAATCCAATACGGCGCCACAGTTGTACGATGTTTTTGGTCGCCGCTTCTTTCTGGGCCTGCGCGTTCGCCTCTAGAGCATCGATAGGGGCTTAGCCGTCCAGCCAGCCCTGGGCGATGAGCTCGGTTTTGAGTTGCTTAAACGCCGCGCTGTCCCTGATCCTGGCGTAGTGGGGTAACCGTGGCTCCAGAAAAGGATGCACATCGCTGGGCTGATCAAAGCCCTCACGCAAACAACGCACCGCCCCCTCTGCGTCGGCCAGTAAGCCAAGGTTGCGGCAGATCAGCTCCCGCGTGAAAAACAGCTCTACGTGATTGCCGGCGGATGCCAGGATATGTTGGTCGGTAATCTGCTTTGCCTGCTGCCGGTTCCCTTCCGCGAGGGCCAGGAATGCCTTCTCCGTGGCGTGGAGTCTGCGTCCATAAATCAATGCATAGTCGTGATCGTCGGCAACCAGGCTTTCAACCCCGAATGTGTTCTTCATAGCCTCGACCTGCTTCTCCAGGGCGCTCATGTCACCCGTCAGCAGGTGCTGCTCTAAGGCCAACATTGCGTAGTGCAGTTGATCGGCTTTGTCTACGCTGCCTCCGCCGAAAATGAGATCCTCCGCTGTCGCAAGACTTTGGGAGGCGCCCTCGATGTCACCCAGGGAGAGCTGAATCAGCCAGTGCTGGAGAAAAAGACTCCGCTGCCTCGCCGGTGAGGCCTGGGTCATGAACTGCGCCAAACCCTCTTGATATGTTTCCAGATCATGATGCCGCGATAACTCAAGTTGATTGCGGAAAATCGCGATCTCAAGATTTGCCTGCCCTGCAGCAAGGACAACAGCCTGCGCTTCGGCGTAGTCGTGCACGACCATGAGTCGTCTTACCAAAGTGGCCTTGTGAGACAGGTCATTGGGCTCAAGGAGGGTGGCGCGTCGAGCGGTCTCTACAAAACCTTCCCAGTCCCCTTTGCGCCGCTTGATCCAGGATTGAATCTCCAGAAGCCGGGTGTCCGAGGGGTTGAGAGACTGAGCGCGCGCGATGAGCTCGTCCGCGCGATCAAAGTCGCGAAGTACGTAGTAAAAGTAGTAGGCTTCCGCCGTGATGGCTTCCGAGGAGCCGGGATCCAGTGTTTGTATCCTGGCAATCAACTCCTCGATCCGCGCGATATCCGTCTCATTCTGTTCGCGCTGGTTCCTTTGCGCGAGGCTCCCAACGAGTTCCATGATGGGCCGCGTGTATTGAGAATCCAGGGCAATGGCGTCTTCAAGTTTCTTCTCGTAATTCTCGCGATAGTTGGCAAATCCCGGATTGTAGCTACGGGCAAATTGCATGGCGTTATGAAAGGCGCGATACGCCGCCAAATTGCGGGTGGGTTGCTTTTTCAGGTCGCTCTCTTCTTTGGGACTCAGGGTCAAGCGTAGCGCTGATGTGATGGCGCGGGTAACTTCTGTCTGGACGGCAAAAATATTCTCAGCGGTGAGGGCGCGATCAAAGGTTTCAGCCCATAGCTGCGCATCGGTGCTGGCGTCGATCAATTGGGTGTTCATACGAATCTGTCCGCCGGCAATGCGAACTCCGCCTTCGAGAATCACGCTGGCACCCAGCTCTTTGCCAATCTCTGGAATCTGTTTTGTGGTTTTCGCGTATTCCATCACCGAAGTGCGGGAGACAACGCGCAGATTTTTGATCTTCGACAGACTGATTAACAGGTCATCGTGCACCCCCAGGGCAAAGAACTCACCGTCTTCGCCACCTCCGAGCTGTGCGAAGGGCAGCACAGCGATCATGGGGAGCTCGGTTTCTGAGGACGCCGAAATCGGCGGCAACTCAAGTAAGTCGTCGGCATTGCGTACGACGCCCAGGGTGATCGTCGCGAGTATCCCCAGCAGCCCGGCGAGGATCAGGTAATCCCCTTTACCTAAAAGCTGACCTTCACCGTCGTCTTCAGTGCCCTCGAGGGCCTCTCTCCCTGGTGTGCGACGAATACCGTCAGCGCCAATGTCATACAACCAGGCAAACACGAGGGCAACGGGAAAGCCGGCAACGCTGGCGAGTAGGAGGTAGCGAATACTTGCTTCCGGAAGGGACAAGGCCGGAAGCAAAACATCGGCGACCTGCATCAGACCCCAGGCAGCGAGGATATAAATGCCGAGCGTGCGAAACACTCGGCGGCGGCGCAGTTCACTGAACAAAGACATCAGTCTTGCTGGCCTGGGATGTTGCGATGATTCACAAGTTTTCGCCCAGGAGTAGACGTGCACAGACCAGGTGGCACGGCGCAACGTTTGCTTCTTAGCGCTCCCGGCCCCGCCATTACTCCTCGACCACCCATCCCTCGCGCAGGAGTTCCTGCCACAGCGCCTGAAATTCCGCGGAGTCTCGAACAGGGTCGTAGTATGCGAGAAGCAGCTCCAGAAAATGCCAGGCACCGCTGGGCTCATCCAAACTGTTGCGAAGACAATCGGTGGCCTCGGTGGCTGCGCCGGCGAGGGCCAGCAACTGGCAAATTTGATTGCGGCGGAGCCATATGGCCCGATCAACTTTCGGGTCACTCCACAATGGTGCTATGGATTCTGCGACGAGTTCGGATCGTCCTTCTGCGTGGGCCAGCAAGGCGCCCGAGAGTGGGTTCATTGAGCCTAGATACTCATCGGGAGTTTCTGTGGTGATCGTTAAGGCCTCTTTTGCTTCGGCGAGAAAGTCACCCAACGTAGCCTGATCATCCATGATAAGCGCGTTTAGCAGGCCCATCTCCAGCGTCAGTGACAGCTGTCCCGGAGGCGGGGCGCCTGCGTATGCGTCGGCCGCGGGCAGATAGCGCGTAAGGGTCTCCGTGGCCTGTGCGTACTTGCCTTGGGCGGATTGCAGTTCCCAAAGTAGCAAGGCGAGATCGAAGGTTCCTCTGTCAAAGGCATGGGGTTTTTCGAGTATCGCCTTGATGCTCTGCTCAAGGCGCGGCAGGCTGTGATGACCGGCGAAGGCCAACTGGCTGCGCAACATTGCGAGGTTCGGGTCCTCGGTCTCGAGCGTGTTGGCCACTAACTCTGCCTGTTTTTTTGCTTCGTCATAGCGATGCATGACCATCAGCCGGACTACCAGCGAGCGCCCCAGTTCCGCATCCGTCGGTGCCAGCTGGTAGGCCCTCTTTGCACTGGCCAGCCATCCTTCAAAGTCGCCCTGGCGTCGCTGAATCCATGATTGAATACTGACCAGCTTTGGGTCGCTGGGGGCGCGCGTCTGCGCCTTCTCTATGAGGGCGTTCGCGCGCTCGTAGTCCTCAAGCACGTAGTAGAAGTAAAAACTCTGGGCGGTGTAGTGATCCGCCGAATCAGGGGCGATCTCTCCGATGCGAGTGATCAGTTCTTCCACTCTGGGCAGGGCTTCTTTATCCGGGTTTCGGAACATGCGGAGGGCAAGGGCATTGACGAGCTCTACCATGGGGCGGGTGAACTCGGGATCCAGGGTAAAGGCCTTTTCCAGCCCCTCGGCAAATGTTGGCAGCGTGGTGGCATTCAGGTGGATCGTGTCGCGCCACTGCATGATTTCGTGATACGCCCGGTAGGCCGCGAGATTGCTGGTTGGGATAATATCCAGACTGTCACTGTCGTCTTCCGTCAGGGTGGTTTGGAGCGCTGTACTGATGGCCCGGGCAATTTCAGATTGCACTTCAAAAATATTGTTGGCGCTGAGTTCCCGGTCAAAAGTCTCGGCCCAGAGGTGCTCATCGCTGCGCGCATCAATGAGCTGGGCATTGATGCGAATCTGATTGCCCGCCACGCGAACGCCACCTTCAAGAATGGCATCGGCGCGGAGCTCCCGTCCGATGTCGGGTATAGCCTTCGTGGTGTCCGCGTACTGCAGCACCGATGTCCGTGAAATCACCCGCAGGGTAGAAATTTTCGAGAGGCTTGTGAGGAGGTCGTCGTGAACGCCTTTGGCAAAAAACTCACCGTCCTCGGTACTTCCCAAATGGGCAAAAGGCAGTACGCCGATCATGGGCGGACCCTCGCTCCGCTCCCAGTCCCCGGCGTCGGCCTGAGTGTCTGGATTGCCCGAGGGGAGGGGGATGTTTTCGGCATTCTGTACCACGCCGTAGCCAATGACGCCCAAAACGATGAGGAGGCTAGTGAGAATCAGGTAGTCCGAAGCCCGAAGGGGAATGCGCGCTTCCAGCTCTTCGGCACTGGCCGCGGCTGTGCGATGGATGCCATCGCTGCTGATATCAAAAAGCCAGCCAAAGATCAGGGCGACGGGGAAGCCCCCTATGGCAATGAACAGCAAATAGCGGATGTCGCTCTCCGCAAGGCCCAGCGCGGGAAACAATACATCGGCGATTTGTAAAAGACCCCAGGCACCCAGGATGTAGAGCGCTGAGGTGCGAAAAACGCGGCGTCGTCTGAGCTCGGTTAAAAAGCTGCCCATGGATAGTGCCTGCATGACAGGGGATAGGGTTCGTGCACATTGTGTGCGAGTCGCAAAGGGACATTAACAGAAACAGCGTTTACATTGTCGGGGAGCACCGTTAGCATCCAAGGCAACTCTGCTCATGAGGTCGGCTGGCGCTCCCCTGGTATTGCACCTCCAAGGAATCGCCCCCTTGACGATGATGAACACCACGCCATGAACAAATACCTCGCGATTATTGATCTGAGAACGCTGGTGCTGAGCATCGTTTGCGTTGTCGTGACCTACCTGTGCTTTGAATTCAATATCGCCTATGACCTGAACATCACCCTGTTCAGTATTGCGGTGATCTTTCCCCTGGTGTTCACCATCCGCGAGGCGTTTAAGCGCCGGGACAACGCCCTGAAGTTTCTCAGCCAGTTCAAGTCGGGTTTGTGCTCGGTGCATTACTGTTTTGAGCAATGCCGCAAGCTCGATGCTGCGGCTTGCGCCGAAGTCTCTGCCCTATTGGACAAGGCCTCGTCACAGTTTTTTGATGCCCTTGGATCGGAAGATTCCGATATCAGGCCGGCGGAAGATACGGTGAACGAGATCATTCACTTTATTCAGCGCAACAACGGCGCGATCTCCAACAGCCTCGCTCTAAAAATTATTCGCTTCGTGCAGGACGTGAACGATGGCATGGAAAATACCATTAGCCTGAAGATGCACGGTACGCCCATCAGCATGCGGGCCTACTGCCTGGTATTTGTATTTTTGTTTCCCTTTGTTTTTGCCCCTACCGTTGTGTACCACCTGCCCGACGCCCCGGTGGTGCTGACCTATGGTTTGAGCGTGCTCCACGGCTTTATTCTCATTACGCTCTATAACGTGCAGGTGCAGATGGAAAACCCCTTTGACCAGATCGGCCTCGATGATATTCAGCTTGATGAGTTCCGTTTTCGTGCGCTGGAGCCCTCGAAGATAACCTCCCCATGATTAAGCTCATTCGCGAGTTGCGTCAGCGCCGCGTGTTTCGTGGTGCTGGCTACTATCTCCTCGGGGCCTGGGGTGTGCTTCAGGTCGGCGACGTGATCGTAGAGCCCGCGGGTTTGCCCGGCTGGAGCATGACGGCACTCCTCTACCTGCTGATTCTCGGCTTTCCCATAGCGATGGTGCTCAGCTGGCGCTATGACATTGGAGAGCACGGCATTGTCCGCACCAAGAGCATTGGCGACGATACGCCTGCTGAAGGCCTGCGCATCGTGGATTACCTCCTTCTCGCGGGTCTCGTGGCCGTTAGCGGCGGTGCGTTGTACCAACTGCTACCGGTAGCGCAGCAGGTCGATCAGGCCGAGCAGGCACAGGTGGAGTCGGCGGGCCCCGCGCTTGCTGATCTGCCGCCTAACTCCATAGCGGTGCTGCCCTTTGCGGATATCAGCCAGCAGCGCGATCAGGAGTTTTTGGGGGATGGCATCAGCGACACGGTGATGCACGTGTTATCTCAGATCGCCGATCTGAGCGTCACCGCCCGCACCTCGAGTTTCGCTTTTAAAGGGCAGAACCGGAGCGTGACGGAGATTGCCAGCATGCTCGCTGTGGCCCATGTTCTCGAAGGGAGCGTGCAAAGAGCGGGCGATAAAGTGCGCATTATTGCCCGACTGATTGATGCTCGCGTGGGCACGGAAGTGTGGTCCGGTTATTACGATCGCACCCTGGATTCGATCTTTGCTATTCAGGATGAGATTGCCCGGGAAGTGGCGACGGCCCTTACCAAAGAGGTGCTCAAGACCGGCGAGACCCAGCTCGTGGATAACGCATATCGCCCGGATCTTGAGGCCTACGAAAAATTCATTCTCGGTAAACAGCAGATGGAGCAGCAAAGCAGACCTGCGGCCGAGAATGCCAAGCGTTTGTTCCAGGAAGCCATAGATATCGATCCCAACTACGCCATGGCGTATGTCATGCTGGCTAACGCCCAGTATCAAAGCGCCGGGATGCAGGGTCGTCAGGCCATGATCCTGTCGGCGAGCGAGCTTGTCGCTGAGGCGCTTGATCTCGATCCCCAGCTGGCCGAAGCCCATGGCATGAGCGCGCTTCTCCTCAGTTTGCAGAAGCGTAACGCCGAGGCCCGTGCGGCGGTCGATCGAGCGATTGAGTTGCGGCCAAGCTATGCGCGGGCCTACGCCACCCTGGCATCCCTGCTTTACGCGGAAGCCGATTTCGATGGTGCGCTGGCACAGATACGCAAGGCCATTGAGCTTGACCCTCAGGAAGATAGCTTTCGCTTGCAGCTGGCGAGGTCCCTCTGGTCCGTCAGCCGGGCGGAAGAGGCTGTTGCCATGGTCAAAGAGAGCATTAAGCGAAACCCCGGAAACCCCAGCAACTATGGCTATCTCGCAAGATGGAGTGGTCAGTTGGGTGATTTGGGGCGTGCGGCTTACTGGCAGCACCAGGCGGCGCTGGTTGCTGGCGATGACCGGGCGCTGGTCTGGCGAGAGTGTTCCAGCCTGTTACAGTTATGGGCCCTTGAAAAAGCGCGAAGCTGTCTTGACGGTTTTCTTGAAAACCATCCTGACGATGTCGAGGCGAAGCAGTTTTTGGCGGTTGCCACTGATGACGTACAAGCGGGCATTGATAACCTCAAGCCCAGAATCGAAGCGAACCCCAATCTCTGGTACCGCCGCTATCAGCTATCGGATTGGTTGATTGCTCAGGAACGCTGGACTGAGGTGGTGGAAATTTTGACGCCGGCATCGCCGGGCCTGCTGGGCGAGGCGCCGAAGGTGCAGGATCAGACCGTATGGGCAGCGGTGAACCTTGCCACGGCCTATCGAGGGCTTGGCCAGGAGGAAAAAGCCCGCGTACTCAGTGAGGCGGGATTGGCGTTCATTGATCAGCGTCGTAAGTTGCAGGCGAGTGGCTATGTTTCCGGGATTGAGGATTCCCATTTTCTGATGCTCCTCGGTCGGGAAGACGAGGCATTGGAGCGTTTGAATCGAAGCGTTGCTGCCGGCTGGCGCTTCTTTTCCGTGGTCATCAAGTTTCATCCACTCTATGACCCCGTGAGAGACGACCCCGAGTTTCAAAGAGCCATTGAGACACTCGAAGAGGATATGGCGGAGCAGTTGGCCTGGTATGAGGCGCATCGTGACGACCCTATAGAGAGCGTGGGTATCTAGTTTCCTCGTCGAGTGCGCTGCTGCTTTACGTCGAGGTTTGCCAGCCATCCTCACGGGTCCTAGACTGCGCTTAGTTGCTATTAACCCACGGGATGCTGTTTCCATGCGTTTTCCTTTGCCACTACGTTCTGCCTTGGCTATACCGCTACCTTCTGTTTCTTCGACTATCCGGTTGCTGCGATGTTTCCTGGCGAGCTTTCTTCTCCTGTCGTCGTCACAGCTGTTTGCGGCGCCACTTTTTGATAGCGATCAACAGCTGGCGATCACCGTTTCTGGCCCCTTCGAGCGCATTGACAGAGAGCGCGATAAAGAACAGGAATATCCGGGCAGTCTGAGCTACAACGACCCGGAACTGGGCCCCAAGACCCTGGATGCCAAGTTCTCCGTGCGCGGTAACTTTCGCTTGCGTAAAGATATCTGCAGTCATGCGCAGCTATGGGTGAATCTTAAGAAAAGCCAGGTTAAAGGCACGCTCTTTGCCAAGCAGGACAAGCTCAAGCTGGTGGTGCAATGCAAAGATCCCGATCGCTACGCCGAGTACATCGGTCGGGAGCAGCAGGCCTACCGGATTTTTCAAACGCTGTCGGATCTGAGTCTTGATACCCGCATGCTTGAGGTCACCTATGCGGACTCCGAAGGCGGTGATGCGCGCACGCAGATCGGTTTCTTTATTCAGCACCAGAACCGTCTCGCTAAAGAAAACGATATGACAGTGTTTAAGGAGATGCGTGCCGACAAGTCTCTGCTCAATCCCGAGCGCAGTGCCCTGGTTGCTCTGTACATGTACCTGGTTTCGAACACGGATTACTCTTTTATTGCCGCCGCGCCGGGGGAGACCTGCTGTCACAACATCAAGCTTCTCGAAGCGCCGGATGGCGGTCTCTACCCCTTGCCCTACGACTATGATTCCACGGGGTATGTAAACACCTCCTATGCCGAACCCGCCGGCGGCATCGGTCAGCGCAAAGTTACCCAGCGCATGTACCGCGGGTACTGTGCGCCGGAAGAGCTCACGGCGGGCGCCATCGAGCACTTCCAGGCAAATCGTGATGCCATCTATGCCATTGTCGAAGACACCCGCTTCGTCACCGAACGCTCGGTGAAGCGCACGCGAAAATTCGTCGATAAGTTTTACGATGTTCTGGATAACCCAAAAAAAGTCCGTCGGGAAATCATTGAAGAATGCCGATAGCGGTGTCTCGGAGTCCTTTTTTGATGCGCTTTTTGCTGCTGTGTCTCGCGGTGCTCATGGCACCGTTTACCGCTGCGCAGTCCGATTGGCAGGGCGTAGAGCGGGTGGTCGCTGTCGCCGACCTCCACGGTGACTACGACAATTACATTACGGTTTTACGCCAGGCCGGAGTGATTGACCGCAGGGGACGCTGGGATGCAGGAAAAACCCACTTGGTGCAACTGGGCGATGTGCCTGATCGCGGCCCCGATAGTGACAAGATCATTCGCCACCTGATGAAGCTTGAGGAGCAGGCGGAAAAAGCAGGTGGCAAGGTCCATCCCCTGATCGGTAATCACGAGGTCATGAACATCACCGGCGATCTCCGTTATGTGCATCCTGGTGAATACGAGGCGCTTACCAGCAGAAATTCCAAACGCCTGCAGGAAAATTACTTCGAGCGGGTGGCTGCCTACCTCAAAGAGAATAAGGGCAAGGATTCCGTTGATGAGGCCTTTCGTGAGCAGTGGTTCAAGGAGCACCCGCGGGGCTTCGTAGAGCATCGTCAGCATTGGCATCCCGAGGGGCAATTCGGCGCCTGGGTTGCCAGCCACAATACCGTGATACGCATCAATCGCAGCCTGTTTGTCCACGGTGGCATCGGTCCGGACTATCTCAAAGCGTCCATGGAGGATATCAATGACACGGTGCGGGAGGAGCTGCGCGCTCCCGACGGGGCAGATCGCCGGGTGGTGGAGGACGAGGAGGGCCCCCTGTGGTATCGGGGGCTGATCATGGGGGAGGAGACAGACAAGATCGCGGCGCATGTCGACGCGCTCATGGAACGCTTCGATGTGGATCGCATCGTCATGGGGCATACGCCGGGTTTTGGCACCGTCGTGCCGCGCTATCACGGGCGGGTGCTTGCGGCCGATAGCGGGATCGCTGAGTACTACGGCGGGAATCTCGCCAGCGTCCTTATTGAGAATGGGCAGGCATTCACTCTCCAGAGCGGCGAGCGGGTCGCTATTCCTGATGAGGATGCCGGGTTGCTCGCGTACTATCGTGCCATCGACAAAATCTCACCGGATATCAACAATCTCAAAGTGCTGATTCAGCGTCTGGAAGCGGCCGAGGCCGCTGAGGGGTCGGCCATGCTCCATGAGCTTCGGGACCTCCAGTGGACGCATCGTGTTCTCGTGATCCACGAGCCCGAAGCATCTGATCAGCTGCGCGATGTGTTCCGGGACAATCGCGAGGCCTTTGATGAGCGGCGACTGGCCTGGTTCATGATTGCCGATGGCGAACTTCAGAGCAATCTCGACGGTCGTGTTGGCCGGGACTTACTGGAAAATATTCGAATTCAGCTCAATCCGGCGGTTAATGAGGTGTTCCTTGTGGGCCTGGACGGCGGTGTAAAGCTGCGAGACAAGACCCTCGATTTGAACGCCCTCTACGCCACTATCGATGCCATGCCCATGCGTCGCGCCGAGGTGCGAAGATAAAGCGCCGGGCCTGGCGCCTTAACCCTGAGCCCTCAGGGCAGGCACTCAACAACGCGGGCTATATCCTGGCCGTCGTTGTAAAAATGCGGCGACAAACGAATACCCTCTTTGCGCACATCAAATTGTAATCCCGCCCCGCGCAGGCTCTCGGCAAACCGATCCTGACGCTCTCCGAGCTGTAAAACCACGGTCCCGCCCTGGGCTGCAGGCGCTATCGGTGACACCAACCATTGGGGATTGACCTCACCGCAGAGCGCTTTGAGCAAACGACGGTTGTGATCTTCAATGTGCCCAAGTCCCACTTCGAGCAATGACTCCATGGCATGGGCCGCTACAAGGGCCGGGGCCACGCTGGGGGTGCCGCCCCAAAAGCGCAGGGCATCACCGGCGTACTCAAAGTGATGGATATCGAATTCAAAGGGATTGCTGTGGGAAAACCAGCCTACCTCCGTGGGTTCACAGGCGGCCAGCCGTTCGGGGTTCACCCATATAAAGCCGGCACCGGGTCCGCCGCACAGCCATTTGATGCAGGAGCCGACAATAAAATCCGCATTCCAGCGACGGGCATCCACCGGGCGCACACCGATGGATTGGGCAACATCCACCACGCTGATAGCGCCACAGTTGCGGGCGAGTTCGGCAAGCTTCGCAGTGTCATGGCATTCACTGGTGTTCGAATGCACGTGGGTAAACACAACGCAATGGACCCGCTCGTCGAGGTACCGCTCCCAGACGTCCGGATCCAGAGTGTTCGCGCTTTCGGGGATGATGACGAGTTCAAAGCCCCGGCGTTCTGCGATGGCGAGAACAAAGCCCAGGGACGGGAAGGCTCTCTCGGCGATGAGTAGTCTATTGCGACGGGGGTCCGCGGGCATGGCGTTGAGCACGTGGCTCAGTCCCGAGGTGACGCTGGGCTGGGGGCAAATCATCGCTGCCTCATGATTAATCACCTCGCCAAGGGCGGCGCGAAAGCGGTCAAAGGCTTTCATCCAGTGCACCCACACCTGGTCGTCACTGGCGACCCAGGGACCGAACAATCCTTCGGAGAGTGCAGCGGCGGCATCCCTGGGCGGAAGACCCGCCGAGTGATTCAGCAGATACCCGCGACCCGGAGGCCAGCCCTCGGCGAGCTGCGTATCGTCTGTCATGAGGCGGCCTCTCCCAGCGCCGAGCGGATCGCGGCAATATCTTTATAGCGACTTTGGATATCGTCCCGCGGCGCTGCCGTGCGCAAATCCCGGAGTTTCTGTAATGCGGCCATGAGTACCTCCAGGGGCGGACCGCTGGCGGTGATATGGGTCAGGTGCTTCTCATCCAGTGCTGATGAGGGTTTTTCGATAAAACGCTCGACGAGCTGATCATGATGCTGGGCTGCAGTGCGGCCGTGGGCTTCACAGACCTTGAGGAACAAGCGCGCGTTCTCCTCAAAGTAGCGGCCACAGCTTCCCGGTGATTTAAGCCCCTCGAGAATCTGATCCATGAGACTCTTCCGGCGCATGCTGTCCCGCAGACGTGCCTGATCCTCGGGCATCATGTACAAAAACTTGTCCACAAGTAGCTGGGAGTAGGAGGGATCTTCCGCGCGGCAAAGACCCAACAGGAGATCTATCTCGTTGATGCCGGCAAAGTCGCCGGCATTGGCGCCGCGGTACTCACTCTTACCCACGCGGTAGGGTTTGTAATAGGGGCGCACGGAGTAAAAGAACCGCGCCGGATCCAATTGCTCAAACAGTTGCTCGTTATAGCGGGCGACATCCTCTAAAGTCTGGTGGGCCGCCAGGAGGAGATCAGCGGTCACGGGGTGCGTGATCCCCAGAGGTACGGTTCTCACCAGAGCATCTGCGGCGCGTTTGTAGGCAAAGATTCCCCGGGTATTGAAATCGAGAAACAGAAACTCGTCCTTGAGCTTGGTAAAGCTGCGATACACGCCGTTGCTGGCCGAGTTATGTGTGGACAGATGGCTGGTGGCAAAACGGGGAGCGACGCCCAGAGATGCGCCGATGTGAAGCGCAAGCCCCGAGGCTTCCACAAGGGGGGAGCTGCGTTCCCGCGAGGGTTCGGTGATTCCATGGCGGCGACAGGCACCCATGTACAGACCCACGTTGCCCAGGAGGGAAAAAGCGGCTTCGAAGCCTTCGTCGGTATTGCCTTCTTTGTGCAGACCTATGATGTGCGCGCGACCCTCATCGTGTAACAGCTGGCGCAGCGCTTCTCCGCCCGCGCTGGTGTCGGCACGGTCTTCCTGGGCGAAGTACAGCGCCTCGAGCTCACTGTTGATCTCAATGAAGCTGGAACGTATCCACTCGTCGTATCGCTGGGCCTTGACGCTCATGCCGGCGCTTCCTATTCGGCGTTGAGGTTGTATTTCATGATGCTGCCGTGACGCCCGTTTTTATCCCGCTCCAGGTCAAAGACGTCGTCGGCCGGCACCTGCATCTGCCCTTTGACGGCCAGGATGGCGTCCCGATCCTCGTCATCCATTTGCAAGGCAAAAACCTCTTTGTAGCGATCAACATGGTCCGCATTGCGGGAGCCGATGATGACCGCAGCCACCCGTGCCTGCTCGAGGACCCAATTTGACGCGACGCTGGCGATGCTGACGCCATGCTTCCTGGCGATGCGATCCAATGATTCCAGCAGCGTCTGAAACAGATCCCAGCCCCCAATCTCATCAATCATCAATTTGTATTTGATGAGCGAGCGATTGCTGAAGGATTCGGGTTCGGGCTGACCCAGCCAGCGGTTACTCAAAAATCCCCCGGCGAGGGTGCCGTAGCACAGGAGATGCATATCGTGCGCCGCGCAGAGGCTCAAGAGCGCTTTTTCAGGTCTGGGATCCAGGAGGGAGTATTGAACCTGGGTTGTGCTTAAGGGAACGCCGGCATCGAGAATCTCCCGCGTCCTTTCCGTATTGAAGTTCGTGAGGGATAAAAGTTCAATTTTGCCGGCCTGATGCAATTCCCGAAGCCAGACGGCCGCTTCCACAGCCCCGGCGATGGCATAGTTCCACCAGTGAAACTGCACCATGTCCAGTCGTTCCAGCTTGAGGCGCTGGAGGGAGCGATCAATGATTGCCTCCACATCCGACTTCTTGAGTTTTCCAAGCTGATCATAGTCCGGGACGTATTTTGTGTGGACGCGAATCGGCAGGGGGTCCCTTCGGGCCTTATTGGCGGCGACAAACTTTCCGATAATCGCTTCCACACCGGTGTAGATATCAGCGCAATCAAAGGTATCGATGCCGCGTTCCACGAAGGCGAACATATCCGCTACGGGATCAGAGGAGATTGCGTCGCTGTGTCCGTCGGAGAGTTGCCAGCCTCCCTTGATGACACGGGATATGTCGTAGGATTCCGTCAGGGCGTAGCGCTTGATCATTCCTTCCATGGATTGTTCTCGGGCAATGGTTCAAGAGTGGTCTCGGAGCGTGTGAAAACCTGCTTGCCGATACGGTTTATGCGAAAGCGGGCCCCGCAATGGGGGTCGGGACAGGCGATCACATGGTCCGTCGCCATCCAGTCAAACTCATTGAGGGGGCGTTGTTTGCTCGGTAGTAAAGGCAGCAAGGCCGACAGTGCATAGAGAGAGAAGGGTTTGCCCGTCTCGAAAAAGAGATTCTCGCCACGCACTTCAAAGGAGCTGCCCAGTTCGTGGCCACAGACAAAAGGCTTGTCGCCTTCGATGGTCTCAACTCTTAGGTCGTAGAGCGTGAATTGGGGGTCGTCCATGGAGTGTCCTTAAAGCCTTTGCTACTGCGGAACGTTACTTATGATCGGGAAGCTTCTGCCATCTGCCAGGGTCAGTGCGGCGTCGCTGAGCGTTGCCGATAGCCGGTGGTCGCGCAAATTCTTTACCTCCCGGCCATCGCTTTCGGCCCAGCGGATGGCGCTCATGGCCAGAAGCTCGCCATTTCTGCTGTAAGTGCCATAGCCCGTGACCGCCTTATCTTCGTCTCCAATCACGAGGATAAAGTAGTCGTCCGCAAGGGCCAGACTCCCGTTGCTGAAGTTGTAAATGCGGGTTTTTTCGGCCTCGCTGATCAGCGTGAAGGTCTGGATAGTGCTTGTACCGCCACCGAACTGCAGGGTCAATGCCTCGCCCTCGCGGCTCACCTTGAGGTCGTGTTCCAACGCCCCTGCGGAGGTAATCGGCGTATCCGATGCAGGATCCAGACTCAGGGTTTGATCTGAGCGCAGGCGAAGTCCTGCGCCTCCGGCCCAATAAGGCCCCGCGTGGGCCATGGAGCCCTGCTTCGCAAAAGGTTCACCGTTAAAAATGCTCTGCTGGAGAAACATGCCCTCACGGATCAGAAAGATGCCCGTAAGGGGGAGGGATTTGCCGTCCCGGGTAATCAGATCAGTGTATTCCCAAAGGCCCTCTGCGGCTTCGAGGGAGCTTCTGTCCCGGGGTTCCTGGGCAGAGACGGCGGCGACGCCGAGGACCGATAGAAAAACGAGTTGTTGGAAAATCCGCAGCATAGCAATACATCCGGCGCTTAAAAAAAACAGGGCCGAAGCTTAGCATGAGGTGTCGCCAGGGAGAGGACACGGGGCACCGCAGCCCCCGCGGGAAGGGGCAATTTGCGGCTGTGGCTGTTCATGGCCTGAGCAAAGGCATACTATTCTTTGCAAAGGCCGCGCGCTAAGAGCCTCACGCCCGACACCACGATCAGGGCACGGACATCACTTCAGGAAAACGGGGAAAAAGATGAGCAAAACGACAAGGAGCGCCGGAGCGACTTTGGCTTTGGGCGGCAATGGATTTGTGCCCGCGGTTATGGCGGCAGCGGTATTCGCAGCTCTGGGTAACGCAAATGCGGCCCACGCCCAGAACGCGCCGGCTTTGGAAGAGGTCGTTGTAACGGCCCAGCAGCGGGAGGCGAGCCTCCAGGATGTGCCTATTTCCGTATCGGCTTTCAGCGATACGGATATCCAGAAAAACATGTTCCGCGATGTCACGGACTTTGTAGCGCGTACACCCAACGCCAGTTTTATCACCAGCGGTGCACGATCCCGCCGCGAGATCAGCATGCGCGGCGTCACCAATTTTGTGGGCGCCAATAATGCCCGTCGCACCTCATCCTTTGGCTTTTACGTCGACGGCTTCAATCTATCGAGCAGCAGTATCAACCCACCGATCATGGATATCGAGCGCATCGAGGTGCTCCGCGGTCCCCAGTCGACTTACTTTGGTGCGAACGCCCTCGGCGGTGGTATCAGCGTGACGACAAACGCACCCAACACGGATGAGGTGAGTGGCTATGTCATGGCCGATTACGGCCGTTTCGATAGCATGGATATCGAAGGCGTGCTGAATGTACCCATTGTGAAGGACAAGCTGGCAGCCCGGGTCAACTACAAGAATTACAGCACCGATGGCAACATTGAAAACATAAATCCCCAGGGTGGCGGCAACGATGCGGACTACGAGTATGTTCGCGCCACCGTGCTGTGGACACCGACGGAGAATCTATCCGTCACCCTGAACTACAGCGATGCCAGCGAGGACGTGGGCATGCGTGAGGGCGTGCCCTCGGGCGTCCTTTCAAGTTTTGGTAACGTGCTTTACGGGGACACCGCCGATCCCGATGGCGTGGGCTTCTTCCCGCAGAATGACAGCAAGGTGAACTTCAACGCGCCGCAAACCGTGGGTACGGAGTTTGAGTACGCGATTGCGCGGGTGGACTACGATTTTGCCGATATGCGCTTTACCAGCATCAGTGGGTACATGGAGTCTGACTTTTTTCTCCGGGGCGATATCGACGGCGGCAGCATCGATTACTTCCAGGAATTCCGAACCATCCCCCGGGAGTCCATCACCCAGGAATTCCGTCTCCAGAGCATGGATGACTCCAGGTTGCAGTGGAACGTCGGCCTTTACTATTCCGACGATGAAGGCTTTATCGACAACAAGACCTTCGTAGGCGGGGCGGAGATCTTCGGCATTCCCGAAGGCTTCCTCATCGATAGCGAAGAGACCTTTGGTAGCTCCGAGGTCTACGCGGTGTTTGGTCAGGTGAATTACGCCCTGAGTGATAGCCTGACCCTCACCGTTGGAGGACGCTACAGCGAAGAGGAGATATTCGCCGACATCTCCGGCTTTGGCGGTGGCGCTGTTCAGGAGCAGACCTCGGAAGAAACTTTCACGGACTTTTCGCCCATGGCGTCCATCCGCTACGACCTTGGCGATGATGCCTCGGTTTACGCGACCGTTGCCAAGGGCTTCAAGTCCGGTGGTGCCCAGGTGACCGGTGATCCCGAAGTGAACAGCTATGATCCCGAAGAGCTCTGGAACTACGAGATCGGCTACAAGGCCGAATATCTGAACCGTACCCTGCGGGTCAATGCCGCGGCCTTCTATATGGACTGGACGGATCAGCAGACTTCCCAGCAGTTCTCGGGCGTCGATGAAAACGGCGACTTCTTTATCTTCGGGGCCGTAGGTAACGCCGACTCTGCAGAGTCCTATGGTGTTGAGCTGTCCATTACCTCTGCGCCCACGGCGGGCCTGGTGATGAACCTGAACGTGGGCTGGCTCCAGGCGGAGTACGAGGACTTTACAACGGTGATTGATGGAGCTCCCCGGGTGCTGGATGGCCTGACGGTGCCGAACTCCCCGGAATGGACCGTATCGGCTGACGCCGAGTACAGCTTTCAGTTGACCGGCGATCTCGATGCCTTTGTCCGCGGCGAATACATTTACCGCGACGAAATTCGATCGTCCATCGACTCCCTAATTCGTGAGGGCTTTCCCTGGGAAGTCCCCGCTTATGACATCTTTAATCTGCGTGCCGGTGTAGAACACGAGAACTACACCGTCGCTTTTTATGTCGAGAATCTGTTTGACGACACCTACTTCACCAACTCCTATCAGAAAGCCTTCATGGGTGGTCTGCATATTGAGCCGGGTGTGCAGCGCTACGGTCTGCGAGCGCGCTACAACTTCTAGCGTGAGTTAGGAGGGGCCCGTGGTTTTTGAGCCTGGTGTTGAGACGGCGCGAATAAAAGCAGCGGGAGCACCCCGGTTCAAGCCGGTGCTCCCCGTTGCTGCAATGCTCTGCTTTGTCTGTTTCCCAATGCCGGGCATGAGCGCGAGCCCGGAAAAAGCGCCTGAGTCTGCTGTGGAAGCAGAACAGCAGGGCGTTTTGCCTATGGGCAACCCTGCAGACAACACCGGCCTGGATTTTGATCGTCTGTCCTCAGCGTATATCGATGCCTGGCGTAAGTTTTATCCCTCTCGTGCCTTTGCCTACGGCGATGCAGCCAGCGCCAGGGCTTTCGAGGATTTCAGCGAGGCAAGGTTGTCGCGATGGCTGGCACTGAACAAGGCCACGGAGGAATCTTTGCAGGCCGCGCTGTCGTCTGACGAATCGCTACAGGCGAAGCATCAGACCGACGCCCGGGTGGTCCTTGCCCAGGTGCAAAACGAACTGGCGACATGGGTCGAAGACCAACCGCTCACGGGGCAGCTCAGTGTACGCCGAGCAGGTATCTCAGGCGCTCACGCATCTCTCGTGCGGGAACAGCTTTCCGAAGAAGTGCGCAGCGAGGCGCTTATTGCAAGACTGCAGGGCGTGGCCGGGCTGTGTCGCCTGGGTGTGAGTACCCTGTCGTCGGGGAACGCCCTGCGGACCCGCCGCGCCCTGAGTGTGCTGACAGGGAGTATGGAGTTTTACGGCAGCGGTCTGCCCGAGCTGGTGGCCGACTGGCCGCAGCCTGCTCAAGGACAGGGCGTCGAGGATGCCATCGCTGAGGCGCTGGCCGCGATGTCAGCCCTGCAATCGCATTTGGAGGAGCAGATCCTCCCTCTGGCCAAGGCGCAAGCGGCTATCGGTGTTGATGCTTATACCGCAAAATTGCGGCGCCGCACCTCCGGGCTGTACACCCCGGCAAAACTCCTTGCCGCAGCGGGGGAGGAGCTCCGGACTGTGCGCGCCCTCATGCATCAGGAGTCTATTCGCTGGGCGAATGCCAGTACCGATGATGCGGAGCGGTTTCGTCTCCTCGAGCTCAATGATGACGAGCGCCTCGACGAGGCCCTGAACGCCATGGAGGCGGAGCGACAGGACAACAGCGCTGCCTTCCTGGACAGTTTCACGGAACTCACCTTTGCCGCGGAGCGCTTTGTGGAGCGGCAGCAGATCGCCACGGTGCCCAAGCCGACCACCTTGCTCATCGCGCTCTCACCGGCGCATTTCAGCGGTGCCGCCGTGGGCGGTGTGTACCCCAGCGGTCCCTTTGATCCTCAGGCGGACACGCTCTTTTACGTACCGTCGGTCCCCGATGATGCCCCCGCTGAGGTGAAGGAGGGCTTTTATCGCTCTTTTAACACCCACTTCAACACTATGATTCTTGCTCACGAAATGTTCCCGGGCCACTACCTTCAGTACAAGGTGGCGGTGACGGAGGCCCCCTCGCTGCGATCTCTGTTCTCCAATGGTTCCTATGTGGAGGGCTGGGGGAGTTTTGTGGAGGAGCTCATGCTGGATGCAGGCTGGGCGGGGAATGCGCCCCTGACACGCCTGGCCCATCTGCGAAAACGCCTGGAGAATGCTACCCGGGCTTATGTGAGCGTGCAGGTGAATACCGCCGCCTGGGGCGAGGCCGAGGTGCTGCGTTTTGCCCGGGAAGAGGGGTTGTTAGCACCGCAATTCGCGACAAATTTATGGCAGCGGGTGGTGAATTCGCCCCTGCAGATCACGGATTACTTTACGGGCTTTAAAGCCTTTAAAGATCTCTATGGGGCCTACGAGTCCCAGGCCGAGCGTCCCCCGGTGCGAGCCTGGGTTGATGCTGTGCTCCGGGCGGGCCCCATCCCCATGGCCTTCCTCGAAGCCGAGATAGATCGACAGATACGCGACTAACTGCTGCCGAGGCCGGCACATCACCACAGGAATACAACCATGAAAACTGTAGCCAATGCTTTTTTTATAGCGGTCCTTCTCCCCCTGCTGTTGTTTGCCCGCACCGCCGTTGCCCTCACCGCCATTGTGGGAGGCACCGTGGTGGATCTGGAGGGTGGAGTCCCCCTAAAAGACGCTGTGATTCTCGTCGAAGGGGAGCGCATTACAGCGGTGGGCAGTAAAGACGCTGTCGCGATTCCCGAGGATGCCAGCACAGTCGATGCAACGGGGCAGTGGATCATTCCGGGCTTGATGAACATGCATGTGCACCCCGGCCTTATTCTCCCGGGCAAAATGGCCAACGAGCTGTCTGATGAGACGGATGCGGCTCTGGCTCTGCGCATGGCCGCTGCGGCGCGGGGCATGCTCTCCGCCGGGGTCACGACCATTCGTATCCCCGGCGACGACCGCCATGCCGATCTTGCCCTTGATCGCTCCATCCGCAAGGGTGAGTCCATCGGGCCGCGAATTTTTTCCGCGGGAGAGTCCGTCATCATCACCGGGGGACACGGCTCCAGCCCCGGCGTTCTCTACGCTGATGGCCCCGATGAACTGGTCAAGGCGGCGCGGCAGCAGATTAGTCTGGGAGCGTCCTGGGTGAAGATTCTGATTTCCGGTGGTATCGCCACCGACGGTGGCGACATTGCCGAGGCGCTGATGACGCCGGAAGAAATCAACGCGGTGGTGGATGCGGCGCATCGCTATGGCGCCAGGGTAGCCGCCCACTCGGGATCTTCGGCGGCCACCACCGTTGCCGTCGATGCCGGTGTGGACAGCATTGAGCACGGCTACACCCTGGATAAAAAAGTACTGCAAAAAATGAAGAGTGCCGGCACCTGGCTGGTGCCTACCATTGTCGTGAGTCAGCCGGCGACCGCACCATTCTTTGAGCGCATTGGCTCGCCCCAGTGGTATCTCGATCGCCGCGACTCCGTAGGTCAGCAGCACTGGGAGGCGCTCCGAACGGCCATCGCCGTGGGCGTGAATATCGGTCTCGGCACGGATCAGTTACCTCAGGAGCCCAACGATGGGACCACGGCTACGGTGCGCGAGGCCGAGTATTACGTGGAGGCGGGTATGACGCCCCTGGAGTCTTTACGCTCCGCCACGATTCAAACGGCAAAAATGCTGGGTGAGGAGGACTCCCTGGGATCTATCGCGGAGGGCAAGTATGCAGATTTGCTGTTTGTGGACGCGGACCCCGCACAGGATATCAGTGCCCTTCGCCGCATCCACTTTGTGATGAAAGGCGGCGCCATCTATCGCGATGACCATGGGCTCGCACCGTGAGGGCTGCGGCGTGTCCTTGCCCGGTTTTAGGATGATGCATTGATGATCGTCCGACTCTTTAGCAACCTCGTGGGGCCGGCGGCGGTGATGGCCGCCGGTACCATGGGCGCCGGGGCCGTGGCGTCGTTTCTTCTCGCCGGTGCGTGGTTTCGCTATGACCTCTTATGGGTGATTGTGGCGATGCTGCCGGTGTTCGTTGTCTCCGTCGATACGGCCTCCCGTATCGGTGCTCTCAATCCGACGCAGGGTATGTTCACCCTGGTACGTAGCCGCATCAGCGCGACTCTGGCCTGGTTGATTCTGTTCCTCGTGGTCCCGGTGCACTTTCTGGTCACCATGGGACAGATATCGGTCATGTCCTCGGCGTTTCAGACCTTGTTGGGAGTTGGCAGCGGGCGGGGCGGTGCACCTATGTCTTTGGGTATTGAGGTGCTGTTGTCCGTGGTCCTCTCCGGCGCCGTGCTGTGGTTGGTGTTTTCCCGCGGCTATCAGCGCATGCAGCGGGTGATGACCCTGCTCATGGTGTTGATGTTCCTGTGTTTTCTGGTGGTCGCGCTGCGGGGGCTGGTGGAGCTTCCGGCGATTCTGGCAGGCTTTGTTCCCTCGCTTCCCGAAGACTTACCCGTGCCCGGCGGCGGTGCTCCCCGCGTTGCTACCAGTTCCATCATCGCCATGGTGGGGGCGGCGGTGGCGCCGGCGGCGTTGTTGGGTATGCCCTACATGTGTGCCGATGATGGTGGGAGTCGTGACGAGCTGAAAAAAGCGTTCCGCCAGGCCATCATCAATATGGGTTTTGTCTTTGGTGCCTATGCCATGTTCGTGGTGATCGCCGGGGGTTATGCCCTGTATTCATTGCCTGATCATGCGGATTTCGCTGACGTGGCCCAGGCATCTGCGGTGTTCAGGGATGCCTTGCCCGGGCTGTTTTCTACCCTGGGGCCGATGATCTTCTCCCTCGGTTTGTTTACCGCGGCCATGACCACCCTCGTGGTGGCGGCCCAGGTCACCATTTATTTCATGTTGGACATGGCGGGGAGGGAGTGGCGCTTCACCGCAGACAACAAACTCTATCATCGCGTGCTGTCGGGGTTTGTACTCGCGGCCGCTGCCCTGGCGCCCTTCTGGGATTTTCCCGCCCTGCTCAAGGTGATTTTGCTCATGGGCATCAATGTCATCGTGATCCCCCTGGCCTTTGTCATTGTGATTGTGCTGGTGAACAGCCGCGCGGTGATGCGCGAGTTCCAGGCCGAGTGGTGGCGTAATCTCGTGCTGGTCATCGGCTTACTCACGTCCATTGTTCTGGCGGTAGACAAGGCGCCCCACTACTTTCAGCTCTTGATGGGTTGAAGACAGCCAGGGTATGCCCCCCTCGCCTGATATTCCCTTCAAGCATTAGCAAGAAACAAAGCTGTCTAATACTCCTGCGCTCAATGCCAGTAGACTGCCCGCCTCACGAAACACAGCGAGCAAGAAGTGGATATTCTCGACAAAAAAGATCTGGAAGCCCGCGCCGATAAGGTGGTGGAGCAACTGCACAGCTATCTCGATGCGGGGAAGAAAGTCTTCACCACCAGTTCCTTCCAGTCTCAGAGCCTGCCCCTGCTGCACATGATCAGCCGCGTGGATCGGGACATTCCCGTTTACTACACCAATACCGGGTTTTTGTTTGCCCAGACTATTCGCTTTGCCGACCAACTGGCGGATCAACTGGGCCTCAACGTTATCCCTCTTCGTCCGGAGGTTCCCAAGATCAAGCAGCTGGATCGTGAAAAGCGCTTTCTCTACGCCTCGGATCCGGACCATTGCTGCTATCTGAACAAGGTACAACCTCTGGAGCCCGTGCTGCGCGATAACGACATCTGGGTCAACGGCGTGCGTTCGGATCAAAGCTCCGTGCGCGCTGCAATGCAGGTGGAGGAGCCCGCCCAGCACGGCTGCACGCGATTCCACCCCATGTTGGAGTGGGATTCGCGCATGGTGTACTTCTATCGCAAGAATCACGACTTGCCCGAGCATCCCATGGAAGCCCAGGGTTATCTCAGCATCGGCTGTGAGCCCTGCACCATGAAGGCCTTCGGCGACGGGAATTCCCGCAACGCCCGCTGGTTCGGTATGAACAAGACCGAGTGCGGTCTGAACACGACGCTGGTGTCGGGAGGCAACTGATGAAAGTCATGGTCACCGGTGGTGCCGGCTACATAGGTAATGAGCTGGTTTATCGCCTGTCAGCAGAGCCGGGCGTCAAAGATATTCTGGTGTACGACAACCTGTGCAAGGGCAACTACAACCTCTTTACAGGTTTGCGCAAAGTCCCGGGAAACAACGTGCGTTTTATTCAGGCGGATATTCTCGATTCCCGCAGCCTGCGCAGCTGCATGGAAGGCATGGACGTGGTTGTTCACCTCGCCGCCAAGGTCGAGACGCCCTTTGCTGATCAAAACGCCCACGACTTTGAACAAACCAATCACTGGGGCACCGCCGAGGTGGTGTACACCGCTGAAGAAGTGGGTATTGGTCGTCTGATCTATCTCAGCAGTCAGTCCGTGTACGGCCAGGGCGACATTACAAATACGGAGCATCCCCGGGTGCCCAACAGTTACTACAGCATTTCCAAAATGCGCGGTGAAGACCATGTGATGCGCCTCATGGAGAAGATTCCCGTGCAGCTGCTGCGCTGCGCCAATGTTTACGGCTACTCAAAGAATCTGCGTTTTGAAACCATGGTGAATCAGTTTGTCTTTGACGCGCACTTCACCAACCGGGTTGCGGTGCATGGAGATCCGGCCCACACGGTCAGCCATATCAGCGTCTATCGCCTGGTGGAGGTTCTGGCCCGCATGATCAAGCGGGACATGGACTCCGATGTGTATAACCTCTCCCATCGGGATTTCTCGTCCATGGATCTCGTGGATTCCCTGAAGGAGCTGTACCCCGAGCTCGAAACCATTTTCGTGGATCAGCATATCCCTCTTTACGATCTGACCATGAGCTGCGATGAGCGTCTCCTCGAGATGCTCCCGGGCGGCTCCACCATGACCGAGGATTTGGTAAAGTTTCGGGAGTTGTTCACCTTTTAAACGGAGGGTCTCCCATCGCAGCCCTGAATCTGAAAGTCGATATCGTCTCGGATGTCGTGTGTCCCTGGTGCGTGATTGGCTACAAGCAATTCGAAAAAGCGCTGGCAGCCTTGCCGGGACGCTTCGACGTCGCGGTGCACTGGAGGCCCTTCGAGCTGAATCCCAACATGCCGCCGGAAGGGCAGGATCTTCGCGAACATATCACCCAGAAGTACGGGTCGACGGCGGAGCAGAGCCAGCAGGCGCGATCCCGATTGTCGAGCATCGGAGAGTCCCTGGGTTTTCACTTCGATTATTTTGACGGCATGCGGGTGGTGAATACCTTTCAGGCGCATCAGCTTCTCCACTGGGCGGAGTCCCATGACAAACAGACGGAGCTCAAGATGGCGCTGTTCAAGGCGTTTTTCAGCGAGCGGCAGGATGTGAGTGATGCGGACGTATTGATCTCGGCCGCAGTCGCTGTGGGACTCCCCGAGACCGACGCCCGCGATGTGATCAGCAGCGGTCGCTATGCGGATGCGGTGCGCGAGGACCAGCGCTGGTGGCTGGATCGCGAAATACACGCGGTGCCCGCTTTTATCTTCAATGATAAATACTCGGTGCTGGGCGCGCAGGAAGCCGAAACCTTTGTGCGCGTCCTCACCAAGCTCGAGGCAAAAGCTGCAGCCTAGCTCGCCGCCTTCAGCAAACCCTCGCTGTGCACGTGGGCAAGGGTTGCATCCAGCCCCGTAGCCAGCTTGTCCGTCAACTCATCGATCTGTGCTTCGGTAATGATCAGCGGAGGGCAGAGTGCGAACGCAGTGCCTGCCACGGGTCGACCGATGAGACCCGCCTCGGCGCAGGCATTGGTCAAAAAGCCCGCGACAGACGGTGGGAATCCTTCGCCGGTGGCTTTGTCACTCACCAGTTCCAGTGCAGCGATCAGGCCGCGGCCACGCACCTCACCGACCAGGGGATGCTCGGCAAAGGGCGCGAGCTTTTTCTGGAGGTAGGCACCGGTCTTCGCAGCTTTTTCGAAGATGTTATCGCGTTCGTAAATTTCGAGAGTCTTGAGGGCAACAGCACACCCCAGGGGGTGCCCTGAGTACGTGTAGCCGTGACCGAACACACCAACCTCTGACACCGGCTCCACCAATGCTTCATAGATATCGCCTCGCACCACCGATGCGCTAATGGGCACATAAGCCGATGAGAGCTGCTTGGCCAGGGTCATGAGCGCGGGGTTTTCGATATTCATGGTGGTGCAACCAAAGTCGTTGCCCGTGCGGCCAAAACCACAGATCACCTCGTCGGCCCAGAACATGATGTCGTGCTTGTTAAGAACGGCCTGGACTTTTTCGTAATACCCCGCGGGGGGCACGATAACGCCGCTGGCACCCGTAATAGGCTCGGCGAGGAAGGCAGCGATGGTGTCGGCGCCTTCAGCCAGAATCAGCTTTTCAAGATTGCCCACAATGCGATCGACAAAGGCCTCTTCGCTTTCGCCGGGATGACGGCCCTTGTAGTAGTGCGGATGATCGGTGCGCAAAATCCCCAAGGCCTCTACCGGCGCATCAAAATGAGTGAGGTTGGCAGGCAGACTGGTGAGCGCCCCCGCGGCGACGGTGACGCCGTGATAGCCCCGCTCCCGGGTAATGATTTTGCGTTTTTCCGGTCTGCCCGTGGCGTTGGCGTAATAGCGCAAAATCTTGATAAAGGTATCGTTGGCATCGCTGCCGGAATTTCCGAAGAAAATCTTGGCATTGTCCACGGGTACCATGTCCCGGATCTTGTCCGCCAGGGCCATCATCATGGGATGGGTCTTACCGCCAAAGGCGTGGTAATAGGACAGTTGCCCCATCTGCGCGGTGGCTGCGTCTATGAGCTCCTGATTGCCGTAGCCGAGGGAGGTGCACCACAGACCCGCAAGCCCCTCGAGATATTGCTTGCCATGATTGTCGTAGACGTAGACACCCTCGCCGCGCTCCACAACGATCTGTTCCGTGGCTTTAAAGTTGGTCGTGGGATAAATGACGTTGGTCATGGGAGTTACCTCGCTCCTCAGCTCACTACTCTGTGTGTTTTCCCAATAGTAACTCGTGAATCCTCCAAGTGGCATAACCCCTCGCGGGTGTTAGAGGGGCCGCAGACCGCTGTCGAGGGCGGCGTCAAAGTCGTGGGCCACAATGACCTCAATGTCGGGCTTTTCATCGAGAGCGCTCAGCCACAGACGAAGACTTTCTGTGCGTGCGGTGTTCTCGGGCACAAACAGGGTGCTGTAAACCCAGCCCTTGCCACTGTTATGGAGGAGCTTGCTTTTTACATTGGCGATGTCACCGCTCATCAGCCACAGAGTGCCGTCGATGCTCACAGCAAAAAGCGTGGATCCCGGCGTGTGGCCACCCAGGGGAACAATGCCCAGACCGGGAAAGTCGCTATGGGTGAGGAGACCCTCGCCGGGCAACACCACGGGCTCCAGGCAGGAGTCTTCGAGCTGCCGCGCGCTGTCTTCGGTGTGAAGGTTGTGCTCCGTAGCCTGGGCAAAGGTCTGGTAGCTGCGAGCCCCCGTGCCACGCGCCGCGCAGAAAGCCGTTACTCCCTGGACATGGTCCACATGAAGATGGGTAAAGCCCACGCCATCGACGGTCGCGATCTCGTCCCCCAGCAGATCAGCGGCGCTACCTTTGAACACCACCGGGCCCATGCCGGGAGAGAGTTTGCCTATGAGAGCCCCAAACTCCTCGCTGGCCTCCCTATCCATGGCCGCGTCGATCATGAAGCGTCGTCCGTCGGGCCATTCGATAATCACCACGGCGTGGCTCAGATTTCGATCAGGCCCGGTCTGGGAGGAGGACTGAGCCACACGAATCGACACGGGCCCTCTGCCTGTCGTCGCCAGCGCGCGAAGCTCGGCTTCCGAGGGCAGGGTGGGTTCAATGCCGCGGATCTGCAGGTGGGCGGGACCCAAAAAGATCCCGAAGGCGGCGACGGCCAGCAGAATGAGAGCTATCGATATGCGCAGGAACCAGGTCATGTCAGCGTTTCTCTTCAGGCGCCTATCGGCGGCGTAGATCAGCAGGCTAGCACGCGGCTTTCAAACATACGCCTCGCAAACATACGCCTCTCGAGCACACGCCGAAACCCCTTGCGTTCCTCAGGTCGGGGTGTGGTTCCACGCCCCCTGTATTTTTTGCCGGCTGCGCTATAGTCTGGTGAGGATTAACAGATTTCCCGAATATTGCGCTGATGCGCTGTCGATAGAGGAACCCGACATGCTCAAACTGATGGTGAATGGCAAGTCCATGGAGGCGGATGTCGACCCCAGCACACCCCTTCTGTGGGTGCTGCGGGACCACCTGGGTCTCACCGGTACAAAGTACGGCTGCGGTATTGCCCAGTGTGGCGCCTGCACGGTCCACGTGGACGGCAAGGCCATGCGATCCTGCGTCTATCCCGCCAGCGCCGCTGAGGGTAAGGCGATCACAACCATTGAAGGCCTGTCCGAGGATGCGAGCCATCCTGTGCAGCAGGCCTGGGTAGAGATCGATACGCCTCAGTGCGGCTACTGTCAGCCCGGGATGATCATGGCGGCCTCCGCCTTGCTTGCGGAGGTACCCAACCCCAGCGATGAAGACATCAATCAGCGCATGACCAATGTTTGTCGTTGCGGTACGTTGCCCCGGGTGCGTGAAGGCATCCATCGCGCTGCGGCTATCGCCGGTGGTGATCGCACCGCGGCCACTCTCAATGGTAAAAAGGGAGCGCAGTCATGAACCTTAAAAAACTCCTGGGCGAGACCCCGAATACTGAAGAGCAGGCATCGGGTGTGGTGAACATCAGTCGTCGACGCTTCGTCGTCGGCTCCGCCACGGCGGGCGCGGGCCTCATGGTGGCCATGCAGTTGCCCCTGGGCAGCGCTCCGGCGGTGGCGCAGGACGGTGCCACGGAAGTTAACGCCTGGGTCCTCATTGACCCCGACGATACGGTCACTATTCGCATTGCCCGCGCAGAAATGGGCCAGGGAACATTAACCGGGCTTGCCCAGCTGGTTGCAGAAGAGCTTGAGTGCGACTGGGACAAGGTGAGCTGGGAGTTTGCATCGCCGGCGGAGAGTCTTGCCCGCAACCGTGTCTGGGGCAGCTTCGCCACGGGCGGCAGTCGCGGTATCCGCGGCAGTCATCAATACGTCCGCGAGGGCGGTGCCCTGGCCCGGGAACTGCTTCTGGCAGCGGCGGGGCGGGAGTGGGGTGTGCCCGTAGGGGAATGCACCGCAAAAAACAGCGTGATAACTCATACGCCCAGCGGGGCGACCATGACCTACGGCGAGCTGGCCGCCACGGCCGCGACCCTCAGCGCACCGGATGCGGTGACTCTCAAAGATCCCAAGGACTGGAGCCTCGTGGGCACGCCCGCGGCGCGCCTTGATACCAGGGACAAGGTCAGCGGCAAGTTGCAGTACGGTGCCGACGTCATGCTCCCGGGCATGCTCCATGCCGCCATCCATGCCTGCCCCGTACACACGGGAAAGCGCCGCAGCTTTGATGACAGCAAAGCGAAGGATATGCCTGGCGTCCGCGCAGTATTGGAGGTCAGCGACAACGCGGTGGCCGTCGTGGCGGATAGCTGGTGGCAGGCAAAACAGGCCCTCGATGCGGTCTCCATCGAATGGGAAACCGGCGAGGACGGCAAGGTCAACAGCGAAAGTATCCAGGCTATGCTCGAAGAGGGTCTCGCTGCCGATGACGCCTTTGTGGGCAATGAACAGGGCGATGCCCTCGCTGCCCTGGCCAGCTCCGACAATACCCTCACCGCTGACTACAGCTACCCCTTTCAGAACCACGCGCCCATGGAGCCCATGAACGCCACGGCCTTGTGGACCGAGGCGCGTTGCGAGGCCTGGGTGCCCACGCAGAACGGCGAGGCGGCACTTGAGGCCGTGGCGACGGCGGCGGGTTTGTTCCCGGAGCAGTGCGAAGTGCATCGGATGATTCTCGGGGGTGGTTTTGGTCGCCGCGGCGCCCATGACTTTGTGGATCAGGCGGTGGCGATTGCCAAACAGATGCCCGGTACGCCCGTGAAGTTGCTCTGGAGTCGTGAAGAAGACCAGCGTCGTGGCTATTACCACCCCATTACGCGCAGCCGCATGACCGCGGCCATGGATGAGGACGGCAAACTCGACGCGCTGCATATGCGCATCTCCGGTCAATCCATTCTCGCGTTTTTCCGCCCCGCTCTGGGCGATAAGCCGGAGAAGGATCCCGTGGTTTTTCAGTCCGTGGCGCCCGAGGGTGATCACTCGATGATTTACTCCATGCCTAACTTTCTGGCGGATCACGCGATGCGCAACACCCATCTTCGGCCGGGATTCTGGCGGGGGGTGAACATTAATCAAAACGTGTTCTACATGGAGAGTTTTGTTGATGAGCTGGCTCGCAAGGCCGGCGTCGATCCCCTGGAGTATCGTCGCGGGCTGCTTAAGGAGAGTCCCCTCGCCCTAACGGTACTTGAGGAAGTGGCCAAAAAAGCCGGCTGGGGTCGTGAAATGCCGGAGGGCCACGGTCTGGGTCTGGCGGTCTGCAAGGCCTTTGGCAGCTATGTTGCGGCCTGCGCCGAAGCGGCGGTGGTGGATGGCAAGCTGCAGATGAAGAAAATCTGGGCGGCGACGGATCCCGGGTTTGCGGTGAATCCCCAGCAGATTGAAGCGCAGGTCGGGGGATCCTTTGTCTACGGTTTGAGCGCTGCGCTCTATGGCGAGTGCACCGTGGAAGAGGGTCGTGTCGTGGAGGAGAACTTTGATAGCTATCCCTCCCTCAAGCTCGCAGAAATGCCTGAGGTGGAAGTCAGTGTTATGCCTTCGGGGGGCTTCTGGGGCGGCGTGGGGGAACCTACGATTGCCGTGGCGGCTCCCGCGGTGCTCAACGCGGTGTATGCCGCGACGGGCGTACGTATCCGTCACCTGCCGGTGAAAGATCAGACCCTGGCCTGAGGGAATGGGGCAGGCGAAGCAGTCTGATCATGAGTTCAGACTGCTTTTACCTCCGCCGGCTTTTCAGTTTTTTTAGGGGTTGAGGCCGCTGAGGAAGGGACCGTCGACACAGATGCGCCGTCCGTCGGGCGTCGCGCAGGCGCCGCAGATTCCCACGCCGCATTTGGTCATGTAGTCCACCGCACTGAGAATCTGTGCCTCGGACACGAACTCCCGTTCCACGGTAATGGCCGCGCGCACCATGGGCTCGGGCCCGCAGTTGTAAAACACGATCTTCTCGAGGTCGGCAGCGCTCATGGCGGCCAGGCGTTCGCGGAGCATCTCCGTCACGCGACCGTGATAGCCGCGGCTGCCGTCGTCCGTCGCCACATGCACCTGGGCCACTTCCTCGCATTCGTCAAGAAAGTACAGGCGATCTTCGCTGCGGGCGCCGATAAAGAATTCAGCGTTTCCGAAATCCCGGGCGATCTGGTAAACCGCGGCCAGACCCGTGCCCCCGGCGACGGCCATGATATGGGCGCCTTCCGGTGGCGATACGGGCACGCCATGGGGGCCGCGGACATAGGCTTCCGTACCCGGCGTCAGATCCATGAGGGCGTGGGTAAACTGCCCCACGTCAATCACGACGAGGGTGAAGGGGTCGTCCACCAGGGCTGAAAAGGGCTTTTCTCCCAGGCCCGGTATCCACAGATAGATAAACTCACCGGCCTGGACATTGATGGGGCGATCAAAGGTCAGCAGACCGATGTCCTCGCACACCCGTCGGTTTTCCACGAGAGTGACGGGCTCAAAATCCATGTCGATGTCATAGCGAATCATGGCCTCGGCGAAACCGCTGTGTGTGTCCAGATCTTTGCCCAGCTGCACAAAGTAGGCGCCGATCTCTTCGCTGTTCATGCCCGTAAGCGCCGATCCGACACCAACGACGTTCGCACCTGCCTTCATGGCTTCGTCGACATCCGCGGCGCTGGAGAAACCGCCGCAGCCCACGATGGGCAGATCGCTGACTTCGCGAATTTCCCGGATACACTTCAGAGCGATGGGCAGCACGCCCTTTCCCGACATGCCGCCGACGCCATTGGACAGCACCGGCTCGCCATGGGAACTGGTGTAGCCGGGGCCCACGGTATTGATGGCGCAGAACCCGTCGGCCCCGGCATCCGCCGCGGCTTTGGCAATGGCGCCGATATCGGGGGTGTTAGGCGTCAGTTTGGGGATCACCGGGATGTCCACCGCGGCCTTCACCGCCGCGACGATCTCCGCCACTACCACCGGGTCCTGACCCATGGCCATGCCATAGCCGCTGGCGTGGGGGCAGGAGAGATTAAGCTCCAGTCCGTCGGAGTGAGGCGCCAGCAGCCTGGCGACCTCGACAAACTCCTCCACGCTACCTCCAAAGATCGACGTCAGGAGAAAGCGATCATCAGGGACCCTGAGGCCCTTGATACCCGCCAGCGCCGCTTCTGCACCCGGGTTCGTAAGGCCCACGGCGTTCACAAAACAGCCCGGCGCATACTGCGAGTACACGGGCTCCCGATTCCCTGCCCGCGGGGCTAACCCGATGCTTTTTGTGGTGATCACGCCAACTTCCGGTACCCGGTCAAAAAAGTACTGAATAATCGACGGCGCAGTGGTCACGATGCCCGAGGGAATCGTGAAGGGGCCGGAGAGAGTTTTGCCAAAGAATTCGGTGCTCAACGCGTGTGCCTTCCGTGCTTGTGTTAACTGCGAGAGTTGTGAGGAGAATGATAGCGATTATACGGGGAGCGTCGCTTCAGGTCCCGCAGAACGTGCGCAGGACCCGTTCCTGCGGCTGTGCGGGGAGGGCGAGATCTCTGTCGTCCGGGCTGTAGTCCGTCGCGAGGGCCAGGCGCTCGAGCAGGCGATGGAACAGTGCGAAGTCACCCTTTTCGCCCTCTTCAATGGCCCGCTGGACCAGATGATTGCGGGGAATAAACGCGGGATTCGCGGCAAACATGCGCTCCTGCCGCTCTTCTGGATCGACCGTGTCCGACTGTTGGCGCTGCATCCAGCGGGGTAGCCACTCCAGAAGCTGCTTGCCCGGGGAGAACAGCTCTCCCGCACCGCTCTGGGCGGCATCGGGTTTTATTGCATCGGCCAGAAAACGAAAGGCCAGGGTGAAGTCCGCCTGATCCTCCTGGAGCGCCGCAAAAAGCTCGTCGGCGAGTTTGTTGTCCGCTGCGGTCATCTCACTGAGCCCCAGTTTTTTGCCGAGGCCCTCCTGGTAGGCCTGTTCAAGCAGCATAGGGAACTGGGAAAGGGCTTTTTTGGCCTGCCCCACCGCGGTGTCGGTGTCGTCATTGATCAGGGGCAGGAGTGCCTCTGCCAGGCGCGCAAGATTCCAGTGGGCGATGCCCGGCTGGTTGCTATAGGCGTAGCGTCCCTGTTGGTCGATGGAGCTGAACAGGGTGTCCGGGTGGTATTCCTCCATAAAAGCGCAGGGGCCGTAATCCACGGTCTCCCCGCAAAGGAGCATATTGTCCGTATTCATCACGCCGTGGACAAAACCCAGAAGCTGCCAGCGGGCAATCAAGCGCGCCTGCGCCGAAATGACGCACTCCAGGAGGGCCAGTGCCGGGTTTTCGGCATCGACTTTATCGGAATAATGGCGTTCGAGGACATAGGAAACGAGGGTGGCGAGGGACTGCCGGTCCTCCCGGGCAGCAAAGTATTGCATGGTTCCGACGCGCAGATGGCTTGATGCCACCCGGGTGAGTATCGCGCCCGGCTCGAAGCCATCGCGCATAACGGGCTCGCCCGTGGTGACGGCCGCCAGGGCCCGGGTGCTGGGCACGCCCAGGGCCGCCATGGCCTCGCTGACGAGGTATTCGCGCAGCACGGGCCCCAGGGGTGAGCGACCATCACCACCCCGGGACCAGTCGGTGCGTCCGCTGCCCTTCAGTTGCAGGTCAAGGCGCTGTCCCTGGTCGTCGACAACTTCGCCGAGGAGTACGGCCCTGCCGTCCCCCAACTGGGGATTGAAGTGACCAAACTGATGGCCGGCGTAGGCAGCGGCGACGGGCTGGGAGCCCGCCGCCACGCGATTGCCCGCGAGCACGTCCACGCCCTCCCGGGAGGCGAGCCACCGGGGATCAATGCCCAATTGCTTCGCCAGCTCATCGTTCACTGTAATCAGCGACGGTTTTTTCACGGGATCAGGGCTTTGGGCGGTGCTGAAGGGCGACCCCAGGGCGGCAAAGCTGTTGTCAAAAGGGATGGACATGGGGGCTCCAGAAAATTGCCAGGCAAAGATGCTTGGTTTGTAGACAGAGCATGGTTACTCTTCTCGGTTCGGACGGCAACTATCGTCAGAAAGCTCACAGGAGATGAAGGTGGAGTTGGTCGGTAATTTTGGGCAAAACGACGGGCAGAACGACGAGCAGAAAGCGCGTCACAGCGAGCTGAATCAGGAGAACGAAAGAGACTGGCGGGAGAAGGTCGACGACTTCAGCTGGGATGTTCTCTATCGCAATGCCACGGTGTTTGACGGCAGTGGCGAGCCCCCGCGACGCATGGATATCGCCGTGCGGCGGGGACGTATCGCCGCCAAGGGTACGGCCCTCCCCGAGGGGCCGGCGCGCCGCACTGTCGATGCCACAGGGCTGTGGCTCATGCCCGGTCTGCTGGACATTCATACGCACCTGGATCTTGAGGTTGATCTTGATCCCCGGCTCACGGAAGTCGTGCGACACGGCACAACCACGGTGCTCTTTGGTAACTGCAGCCTCGGTACCTGCTTTGGACACCAGCGGGACGACAGCGGGCAGGACCCTATCGTTGACTGTTTTACCCGTGTTGAGAACATTCCAAAGCCGGTACTGCAAAAGTGCGTAGACGCCATCAGCTGGTCGGATACGGGCGGTTACATGGATCACTTTGCTGACATGCCCCTGGGGCCTAATGTAGGCGCCTTTGTGCCTCATTCCATGCTCCGCGTTGAGGTGATGGGAATGGAGGCGGCCATCAGCCGTGACCCCACGGAAGCGGAGTATCAGGAGATGGAGGCCATACTCGATCGCGCCATGCGTCAGGGCTACCTCGGTCTCTCCACGGACGGGCTGCCCTTTCACTATCTGTCGAACGAGCCTCACACGGACAAGCGCATTCCCACACAGTTCGCCAGCTTCAAAGAGCTGCGCCGTCTCCTCAAGGTCGTGCGGAACCACAATCGGGTATGGCAGACCACACCGATCATTGAGAATCGAGCCACGGCATTGCTCTACTTCACCCTGACGAGCGGTCGCTTGTTCAAGAAAACGCTCAAAGTGTCTGCCCTCTCGGCCATGGAGCTTGTTCTTGCTCCCCGGGCCACCAAGGCGTTTTTGGGCTTTGCCAGGCTTATGAACAGCTGGTTATTCAAGGGCAGCCTGCATTTTCAGGCGCTGGGCACGAACTTTCGAGTCTGGTCTGACGGCATCGTGAGTCCTCTTTATGAGGAACTGCCCTCCACGGCACAGCTCATCGCCCTGGAGTACGATGACGTGGAGGGCCGGCATGCCCTGATGCACGACCCCCAATGGGTGTCACAGTTTCGCGATGACTGGATGCACGGTCGCACCGGGGGCGACTGGGCGAGTTTTAAAGCAAAGCTGGGCATGCCCGATCATCTGGTGATCCGGGACCTTCATCGACTGGTCTTCGACGGTGCACCGGTGGCAGACTGGGACGGTGAGTCCTTTGATCTGGTTCACCAGCGGCTCCTGCGATTTATGGATGGCGATAGCGCCCAGGCGCGATCCGACGCCGAGCGCGAAGCCTTCGAATCCCTCGATGTGCGTCCCGAAACCGATGCTGACTTTATGCTGTTTCTCATGCGTCGCTACGACAAAGGCTTCCGCTACTGGGCGGACGTGTCGAATATCGGCAATCACGCAACCATGGATTACCTCATGCATCCCCAGGCGTTGCCCGGGTTCAACGATTCCGGTGCCCACCTCACCAACATGGCCTTTTTTGACGGGAACCTCATGTCCCTCAAGCTCGCCCAGCAGCAGGGGGATGCCATGGTGGCCAAAATGGTGAAGCGCCTGACCCGGGAGCCCGCGGAATTCTTCAATATTGATGTTGGCACGCTGGATCTTGGCGCTCAGGCCGATATGGTCCTCATTGATCCCGAGGTACTGAGAGACTGGGACTGCAATGACACCCGGGAGTATGTGTTCCGGGATCTCTTCGGGCATCACCAGATGGTCAATCGCCCGCCGGCCATTGTTCGAGAAGTCATGATTCGCGGACACGCCGTGTGGCAAGATGGCGAGTTCACGAAGGCTTTGGGTGAAGAGACCTTGGGTCGAGCGCTACGCGCGGCCTAAATCGCGAAACATAAGTCGCGGAACATAAGCCGCGGAGCATAAGTCGCGGAACCTTCAGTCGTGGCGTGTTAAATCGTGCAATAAAGAGGCAAATAGATAAGGCCTCGCAATTCCAATATTGGAGACCCGCCATGACGCAATCAGAGTTAGCTCGGGGTTTTGGCCGCGTATCCCGATGGCCCAAGCGCCACGTCCTCGTCGGCTTCTGCTTTCTCGCCACGTTTATTTGCTACATCGATCGGGTCAACATCTCCGTTGCTATCATCCCCATGGCTGAGGAGTTTGGTTGGTCGGCAACCACTAAGGGATATGTACTGTCGTCGTTCTTTGTGGGTTACCTGCTGGCGATGATCCCTACGGGCTGGTTGGCCAACAAGTATGGAGGCAAGCTGCTCCTGGGGGTCGCACTCATTGGCTGGTCCCTGTTCACCTTCCTGACACCCATTGCCGCGGGTGTCTCGCTTGGAGCGCTCTTACTTACCCGGGTGCTTATGGGTATGGGAGAGGCCGCGAGTTTCCCTGGTGTTTATAACCTCCTCGGACGGTGGATTCCCAAACAGGAAAAGTCCCGGGCCGCGGCGGTCAATCTAACGGGAATCCCCTTGGGGACTATCTTCGCCCTGTCTACGACGGGACTCCTCGTAAGCGCTTATGGATGGCAAAGCGTTTTCTTTGTCTTTGGTGCCTCCGGACTCCTTTTCGCCGTTGTATGGTTGCGGGTCGTGCATGCAAAGCCCTCGGTACATCCGACGATTTCTGCTGAAGAGAGGGCCTTGCTTGCGGAGCTTGAAAACTCCGAAGCCGATGACAAAGAGCCCATACCCTGGGGCTTGTTTCTCCGACATCCATCTATCTGGGCCCTGTTCATCAACCACTTTTGCGCCAACTGGACGCTTTACCTGTTCCTTGCCTGGCTTCCCAGCTACTTCAGGGACGTCCAGGGCCTGTCGATTGCGGGCTCCGGATTATTCGCCATAGGCCCATGGGTGTGTCAGTTTCTGGCGGGAAATCTGTCAGCGGTGGTTGCAGACCGCTGGATCGCCAAGGGTATAAGCGTGACCTTTGTGCGTAAGTTCATGCAATGCGGCGGATTGATCGGGGGGGCGGCCATGCTGTTGCTCGCTGCTCAGGCAAGCACCCCGGGCATGGCACTGTTTACCCTGTGTGCGGCCTTTGGTGTGTCATCTATGGCCTGGGCAGGGTTTGCCTGCAACCATCTGGATGTCGCACCCAAGCACGCTGACGTTCTCTTCAGTATCACGAACATTGGTGGCACCCTGCCGGGGATTGTCGGCGTGGCTCTCACGGGAGTGCTTGTCGACTTGACCGGCGGCTATACGGCGACCTTTGTCGTCGCCGCGGGGATCAATGTGTTTGGCGCTATTGTCTGGCTGCTGTTTGCTACGGGAGAGCCCATCGTCGGCGCTCCCCAAGAGACCCAAGCCTAGTTTTTAGAGAGGGCAGTTCGGAGCAATCAGCTTGCGAACCGCGGCGCTATAGTCATCGTCACTGTGGCAAACACCATCGGAAGGTTTGTCGACGTAACTTGCGCAGAGGTTAACGGCCGCTAGTTCCTGCGCGTGCACGCTGGTGAGCTCGGTCAGGGCGGGTCCCGCGCCCATTAGTAGATCGCGCATACACAGCGGCGAGAGCATTCCTACACGTTCCTGCACATTGAAGCCGACGATATTATGCAAAGCGGTTAGCAGTTTGGGGCCGATGAACTGCGGAACGACGGGTATCTTTACGCGCTCAAGGAGCGCCGTAGCCCGGTCAATGTAAAAGGGCAGGATGGGACTGTCCGCCGTGAATTGAAGCCATGCGTTGTGGATGCGGCGATAGCTATGGATGCCATCGTCACGACCTTGAACCCAAACCTCGCGACCAAAGCTATGATCCAGATCCGAAGGCTCAAAATCACGAAAAATCAACAGATCCGCATCACACCAGATAGCTCGGTCATAGCCTGAGCGAAGGGCCTCACCCATGAGCAGAAGCCGGGCCAGGTCCGTAGCGACTACAGGTTGGATGCGAAGTTTCTCCCGCAGAGCCGGCGGCAAGGGCCGGAATAGTTCATCTCCGCAAAAGCTGTAATCGTAGCCCCTCAACTTGGACCAGGCGCGCACGGAGTCGCAGCAACGCCGTTGCCAGGCGGGAAGCACCCCCGGGCGTTGTGACTGTAAGACCAATGTTTTCATTGATGGAACACAGAAAAGTACTCTTTGAAGAAGGCGTCGCTATCGACGTTAGTGGCCACCTGTATTGTACTCGCTGGGTTTTCTCGAAAGGACGTGACGCCAGGGATAGGTTTGCTCTCAAGGTCGACGTAAACATCACCCGATTGAAAGCGGCACAGACTGGGGTTAAATAGTGTGGCCGCGGTCAGGGGGTCGTGGAAGTGCAGGAGTTCTCGCTCCTCGAACCAGACTTTTGACCAATCCAGCACAATTTCCAGGAGAGGGTCTTCCCTGAAGCGCGCTTTTACTTCTTCGGGGCTCATACTGACCTGCCAGGTGATATCCAAGCCCGTAGCCGTGATTTTAGGTACAGCTGCGGCAAACACCTGCCGTGCCGCATGAGGATCTACGATGACGTTCCACTCCGTCGGGCCCCAGGGTGTTGGATAGTCCGAGAACTTACCGCCCATGATCACCAATTCCGCCAGAAGAGCTGGGGTTTCGGGATAGCGGGCAAAAAGTGTCGCTATATTGGTGAGGGGTCCCACCGCCAGCAGCGTCACCTCGTGGGGATGCGCGTGAACTGTGTCCCGCAGAAACTCTATCGCCGCATGGTTTGGAAATGTCGCTTCCCTTGATTTGAGACGCCTGGTTTGAGGTGCATCGGTCTGCATTGAGTCAACGAACAGGGGCGTCTCTTCTCCCGGGTAGATCGGCGTTTCTACTGAGGCTGCCTCACACAACGCCGCCGCCAAGCGGGCGCGGCCCTGGGCATCACCGGTTACCGTTGTGATTCCCAGCAATTCGCAGCGTGGTTGGCGAAGGAGGTAGGCAAGGGCGACGGCATCGTCGATATCACTACCGATGTCCGTATCCAGAAGTATCTTCCGCGAGGATGGGGACGGATCGCCTTGGGCTTTAGCCGCCAGAGCTTGTGATGACAGAACTTGTGATGACAGAGCTGCCGTCAAAGGCAACAGTAGACCTGCATGGGTGAACTGGCGTCGTCGGATCATAGAGCGAGAGTAACTTCCATCGTGTCGCCTGAGGGCTGGCCACCGGTGTCCATGGACGGTGGCGACGAGTACTGGGCTTTCGTTTTGGGTGCATTATACCGGCGACGCTGACGGGACAAGAAAACCAACCGCCGTTTCTTGTAAAGTGAGGAGAAATAATTTTTGAGGATTGTTTGATGTCTGGATTAAAGATGTTCACAGATGGCCGGGCACGGGCCCGCAGCACTTTTATCCTGCTCGGTTTGCTTTTTGTCTTGCCCGGCATGTTCGCAACGGCGGCGGAAAACAGGCCCGAACCTGGAGAGGAGGGGATCGCGGGAGCGCTAGCAGCGGGCTTTGCCCCACCCAAGCTGGCACCACCGCGGGGTGACGAGGCCCGGGGACCTTTTGATCGCCTCCTTATCAAAAACGCCATGCTGGTGGTGGGGAATGGCGCGCCCCCGCGGGGTCCCGTGACTATTGAGGTTCGCGGCGATCGCATCTATTCAATTCACGGCGGTCACGGGAGTGACACCGAGGCGGCCGACGCCGAAGTCATCGATGTCGACGGCGGTTACGTGCTTCCGGGTTTTGTCGATGCGCATACGCATCTGGGCACACCGGGGCATGCCCAGGCTGGCGCCCTCACGGATTCCGTGTACGTGCTCAAATTGTGGCTGGCCCACGGCGTAACTACCGTACGCGATGTGGGTTCGGTTATGGGTTTAGGTTGGACCATAAAACATCGTGAGATGGCCGCTGCAGGTGAGATCAGTGCACCGCGTATGCGTGTTCATGCGATGTTCCCGCCGTCGACGGCGACGGCCGACGAAGCGCGAGATTGGGTGAAAGCCGTACGCAAGCGCGGCGCTGATGGTGTGAAATTCCGTGGCGCCCGGGCGGAGCCCTTCGCCGCTGCCATGGAAGAAGCTAAACGTCTGGGTATGAAGACGTCCTACCACCATGCTCAGTTGTCCGTTGTACAGACCAACGTCCTCGACAGCGCCCGTCTGGGTCTCGACAGCATGGAGCATTGGTACGGCCTGCCCGAGGCCATGTTCGACGACCGGGTCATTCAGGACTACCCCCATGATTACAATTACAGCAATGAGCAGGATCGCTTCGGTGAGGCGGGGCGCTTGTGGCTGCAGGCGGCTGCGCCGGGTTCGGAAACCTGGCAGCGCACCATCGCCGAGTTAGTGGACCTGGATTTCACTTTATCGCCCACGTTTACTATTTATGAAGCTAATCGGGATCTCATGCGGGCGCGTAACGCCGACTGGATGGACGATTACGTGCCGTCCTATATGGCGCGGGCCTTTGAGGCCGATCCACAGATTCACGGTTCCTACTTCTTTGACTGGACAACGCAGCGCGAAATTGACTGGAAGGAAAACTTTCAACGCTGGATGACATTCGTCAACGACTACAAAAACGCCGGCGGGCGTGTGGTCACGGGCTCCGACGCGGGGTTCATCTACAAGGTGTATGGCTTTGCCTACATTCGAGAGTTCGAGCTGCTCCAGGAGGTGGGATTCCATCCCCTGGAGGTGATCAAGGCAGCAACTCTCGATGGCGCGGAACTGCTGGGGCTGGATCGGGAGATCGGTACCGTGGAAGTGGGCAAGAAAGCGGATCTGGTCATCCTCGACGAAAACCCCCTTGCCAACTTCAAGCTCCTCTACGGCACGGGACATCGGCGTTTGAATCTCGAGACAGGTTCCGTTGAGCGCGTAGGCGGTGTTCGTTACACGGTGCGAGATGGCATCGTCTTTGACGCCAAAATGTTGCTCGAAGACGTGCGGGAGCTGGTGGCTGCAGAAAAGAACTAAAGGGCGGCGCCGTTGTCCGACAGTTTCAGACGGGTAGAACGTAGAAGCCCGAAGGAATCGGAAACCGGAGTCCCGCCATGAGTGTTTTTACGCGTTTTACCCCTACCATGGTGCTGATGTCGACGATGGGCATCGGCGCCTGCACCACCACCGATGAAATCATCATTGATCGCAAGGGCGTGGACATGGCTCGCTATGCGGCAGACAAGGCCGAGTGCGAAAGCTATGCATCGGAAGTGCGAACGGGCGAGAAGGCTGCCCGGGGCGCCGCATCCGGTGCGGTGGTGGGCGGTGCCGTTGGGGCCATCGTCCGCGATAGCACCGATGGCGCCGTTCGCGGCGCCGGGGTCGGTGCCGTTACCGGCGGTGCCCGCGGGATTGCCGAAGGCGAGCGCGACAAGGTTAAGGTCGTTAAGCAATGCCTCCGGGGTCGCGGATACCGCGTACTGAATTAGTCCCGATTAAAGAGCTTGTTGAAGAGCTTCCCGGCCTCGTCGGTGGCCTTGCGCTTTAATTCTCCCTCGGCGAGATCCTTAATGATCTCCGTGGTATTCACGCCGCACCAGCTGGCGGGGTCGTCGGCCAGATTTCCCTTACATTCCACGGGCCAGCGTAGATCGGCATAGCGCTCGTTGATTCTGCAGGCGGGATCAAGCTCGCCCAGCGCCGCCGAGAGCTGTGCGCGGAAACTGGCGCGAAGATCCTGGGATTCCAGATCAACGTTGCCCGTACCCTGAAGACCCACGGCGGGGAGCTGTGCCGTGAGGGGATTTAGCGTGGCCACGCCGTCTTTCAGCATGATCTCCGCCTTGAGTGCCTCAAAGCGGGTGTCCGCCGGAAATTCCGCGCTGAGGGACTCCTGATTCACAAGGGCAACGCCCGTACAGAACATCTTCTCCATAGCGATGCCCGCCAGAGTGATGTCTTCCGTGGTGAAGCTGATGGGCCCCGTGAGTGACTGCGTGAGGGCATCACTGCTCTCGCCGCCGCCCTCGAGGGACCATTCCAGATTGGCGATACCGCGAGCTTCCATGCCCAGTTCCATGGCTGCGACGGCCTGGGCGACATCCAGGGCTGTCACGCCGCCCTCCGTGGTGAGGGTGGCGAGGTTGTAACGACCGTTGAACACGGCGCTGAAATCAATCTTGCCGCCGTGTACCTGGGCCGTCACCGGGTCGAGAGTGGCGACGCCATCAGCAACCCGCAGCTGCGCGTTAACGTCCGTGAGCCGATGCGCATCCAGCACCACGCTATCGATGCGCAGCTTGGCCCGCGTATCGATCATGCGAAGAGCGTTGAGGGGTAGGCTTGTATCGCCATCGGCAGATGCCTCGCTGTCTGCGACCTCAGCGCCTGCGTCGGGACCGGCCAGGACGAGGAGGGCAGGGTTCAGTTCTGTCAGCGCCAGGTCGGCGTCGATCTGGGGGCTTTCAAAGCTTGCATAGCGGAGGGTGCCACTGCCTTTGAGATCCCCGGTTTGAAGCTCGAGCTTGAGATCTGCGACCTGGGTATCGAGGGCGAATTCACCGCTCAAGCCCAGGGTAATCGGGTCCGGTGTGGCGCCGGTGACGCGAAGATTCAGACTATCCAGATTGAGGGTCTCTGCGTTGAGATTGGTTCGAAACTCGCCGGCGAGGGTGATGCTCATGGGATCCTTATCGTCGCCGGAGGGAATAATGACTTCTGCCGTCAGGGGGACGGGGCGTCCGTCAATGTTCAGGTCCTTAGCGGTTAGCTGCCGCAGCTGTAGCTCGCTGATGGGCTGACCGTCACTGTCCACGGTGATCACATGGATATCCGCCAGGGAGAGTTCGCCTACCTCCAGGGCCAGGGGGACGGCTAACACGCTGGCAGCCGCTTCTGCCTGGGCCTTGGCCCGGGCCTGGGCTCTCACGGCGTAAAACTCGTCTAACTCGCTGTTGCTAAGCGTGGTGGTGTCCATGGCTTCGGCTTTTGCGGCCTCTTCATCCACCGCCTCGGCGCTGAGGGTGAGTCCGTCTACGCGGATGCTGTCGATCTCCACGCTCTTGCGAAACAGGGGCATGAGGGCAACGCCGGCGGAAAAGGAGTCGGCAACGATGCGCGTTTTACTGTCGGGAACATTCAGGCTTACCGCGCTGGCGGACAGAGCAACCTTGGGAAACAGAGACAGGGACGCGTCCCCGTCGATACGCAATTCTGCTCCGCTCTGCTCTTTTATACGCTCGGCGGCGATCTCGACCAGCGCCTCCTCGTCCAAAAACAGCGGCACGAGAATCGCCGCCAGAATGATAAGAACAAGGGGGACGCCCAAAACCCAGAGAAGAACTCGCATGATCAGTTTCCTTGTAGATGCAATATGCCTGAGGTTAGCAGAGACCGGGGTCAGCAGTTAGCTAGCTGTTGCGAAATTCGCTCAAGGCCCTAAGACCCCTGGACAAAATCGCTTCGGATTCCTCTGGCGCGTCCTTCGGGATTGCTGCCCCATCCTGAAGCTGACTCTCCAGCTTTGAAAAATGCTCGCCGGCGTTTGCTAATCCGAGACTGCGGCAGGTGCTGCTCAACGTGTGAGCTTCGCGAATCATCGCGGGCCTGTCCCCCTCGGAGAGGGCCTGGGAGTACCGGGACCAGCGGCCCTGAACCTCTGCTTCAAACTGATCCAGCACCGTTGTCAGACTGCTGTCGCCAATCTGTGTCCGTAGCTCGCTCAAAACGTCCTCAGCCAGGTCGGGGAGGGTGTTTGTCTCGGATGGGGGCTTCTTCGCTGCAGCTTTTGAAGTCACTCCCGTCCCCGTGTCCGCTTTCAGCCAGCGGTTCAGTTGCTCAGCGAGGCGGTCCCTTACGATGGGCTTTGTCAGGTAGTCGTTCATGCCGACCTGTAGGCAGCGTTCCCGCTCCTCGCTGCTCGCATAGGCGGTAAGGGCGACCACGGGTAAGGCCTCTTCGCTGCGCTCCCGGCGAATGCTCGTGGTAGCGGCAACACCATCCATGACCGGCATGTTCAGGTCCATGAGCACCAGATCAAAATCCTCTTCCAGTGCTCGCTGGACAGCGGCGGCACCATCACGCGCTTCCTCCACGGATACGCCCAGGGACTCGAGAATCAAACGGCCCAGAAGCATGTTCGTGGCGTTGTCATCCACCAGCAGCACTTTACCTTGAAATCTCGCGGGCACCTCTTCTGGTGTAGCCTCCGGGGAGGCCCCTAAGGCGCTCGCCTCGGGCGCGGGCTCCAGGGGAAGCTCAAGCCAGAAAAGAGAGCCTTTTCCTAGCTGGGAAATTACGCCCAGGGTGCCCTGCATAACCTCAACATAGCGTCTTACCAGATCCAGACCGAGACCCGTTCCCTTGTCCTGACCCAGGGCGTCGGATGCGCCGGTCCAGAATGGTTCAAAGATATGTAGCCTGTCCTCCGGGCTGATGCCCTCACCCGTATCCTCAACTTCAAACCGGATATGGTTCCCATCAGAATGGGATGAGGGCAAAGCTCTTACCGTGATGCTGCCCGCAGGCGTGAACTTGACGGCGTTGGTGATGAGATTGAGGAGGCACTGCCGTAACTTGGCCTTATCGCCAAGGTAGAGATTTCCGAGGAGCGGGCTGCTAGACCACGTGAGTTCCAGCTTCTTTTCCACGGCGCGAGCCCGGACGATATCCGTCACACTACGCAGTATCAGCGGCAGCTCAAATAATGTGTTCTCGAGCACCTCATCGCCCGACTCAATCTTGGATATATCCAACACATAGTTAATGACATGAAGCAGATTGCGCGAGGAGCTATTGGCCAGGGCGAGCAACTCCCGGGACTGGGGACTCATCTCCTGATCTCCCATGAGAGCAAGAGCGCTCACCACGCCGTTCAGGGGCGTGCGCATTTCGTGGCTCATCCGCGCAAACATCGCAGTCTTGCCTGCCTGGGCAAGCTCCGTATCGTGTTTGGCGTCCTGCAGCTCTGCGTTAAGTTTTTCGAGGTCGCTGACCATGCGTTGCTCGGTGCTCATCAAAAACAACTGGTCAAGCTGAGAGTCCTGGGAGGAGAAATCTGCTATGCCAAGCTTGATGTCCGGGCAATGCGCATTCATCCAAAAGAGCCAGGGCGCACCGCAGAAACACAAAACGGGTTCCCTCTGCCAGGTGGTTTCCACCATTTGACCGCGTATGGCGAAACGCTCATTCCTGCTTTTCACCAGGAACAAGGATGCAAGATGCTCCCGGACTTCGGGAATGCTGCGAGCGGTGGCGGGGCGTAGCAGCGTGAATAAATCGAAAAACCGGGATCCGACGTCCAGATCCTTTAGGTGGCGACGGGGCGTTTCGCTGGCATAGCGAATCTCGCCGTCATCATTAATACAGAGGATAACCGTGAACAGCTTTTCGAGCTGCGTCCAGGTCAGTCTTGGCTCGGTCTTCACTGAATGCTCAGTTCAAATACGCTGTGTGTACCCTCTCCATCGTCATCGATGGAAACGGCTACGATTTCCAGTTTGTCGCCAAAATGCTCGGCCAGGCCGCCCAGGAGACCGGTAACAAAGGAGGTCAGACCTTTGCGCTCGGAGTAGTAGTGGACAAAGTGTTTTCCCGCATCTTTGTCGCTGTCTTCCACACGAAATTCCGGCGGCACGTAGTCAAGGAAGGTGCTGGCAATGCGATCATGGAGACTGTTGAGGTTATGAAGGAAGCCGACGGTATCAATGCCGGTGGCATCCATGAGAGAAGCATAGTGTTTTATCGCGATAGCGTCGACCCAGTGTTTGCCAAACATTTCCATGCAAGTGTCTATGGGCGCTTCCAGAACCTCTGACGCGGCCGCCGCCAACTGGTAGGTGGACTCATCGTCGTAGCGACGCATGGTGAGATAGGAGTCTTCGGCCACACCCGAACGCTGGTGCACTTTCTTCCATTGCTCCTCGCCAAAATGCGTGACTACCATGTCCTGGAGAGCGCTGTTAATCAGTCCATACATGTTTCAATTCCTGTGGTTTGTTGCTCATTTTTCGGCCCGCTCGTCAGTCCTTTCTTTTGCCCGTTCTGCTGTTAAGCGCTGTCGTCGATCCAGGCCTGCCTCTTTCGGTATAGGGTCGATGGAGCCACCTCGAGGAGTCCCGCCGCGCGGTTAATATTGCCGTCGCAGGCAGCCACGGCGGCTTCGATCGCGCGTTTCTCCACCATCCAAAGCGGCTCTATAGCCCGACGCCGGGCGAGATCGTCCGGCTGCGAATGTGTCTCTGATTTGGCGGCAGAAGCCCCCGGAGAATCATGTCCATCGAGGCTTTCCTGCAAACCCTGGTGAATATCGAGGGCGAGCATATCAGCCTCGATCTGCTCGCCGTCGTGAAGGACCACCGCCTGCTGGATGACGTTCTGCAGCTGTCGAACGTTACCGGGCCACACGTAGCGCAGCATCTGTTCCTCGGCGGCGAGGGAAAAGTGGGTGAATGCCTTTTTCGCCTGGTCTGCGTAAACCTCCAGAAAGTGCCGGGCAATCATAAGGATGTCCCGGTCACGCTCCCGCAGTGGTGGCAAGCGCAGGGGCACCACGTGTAAACGGTAAAAGAGATCCTCGCGAAAGCGGCCCTCACGGACCTCTACCAGGGGGTCGCGGTTCGTGGCGCAGACAAAGCGCACATCAACGGTCTCAAGGGTATTGCTACCCACTTTTCTGAAGGTTCCCGTCTGAATGAATCGCAACAGTTTCTTCTGTAATTCCAGATCCATTTCGCAGATCTCGTCCAGAAACAAGGTGCCGCCATTGGCAATGCTTGCGGCGCCCTCACGGGCATTGCTGGCCCCGGTAAAGGCACCTTTCACATGACCAAAAAGCTCGCTTTCCATGAGTTCGCCGGGGATGGCACCGCAGTTGATGGCGACAAATTCTCTGCCGGCGCGATCGCTGTGAGCGTGAATGGCCTCGGCGGCGAGCTCCTTGCCCGTGCCGCTCTCCCCCACGATAAATCCCGTCGCGTCACTGGGCGCCAGGGAGTCGATGGTTTGATAGACCGTCTGCATGGCATTGGAGGCGCCGATAAAATTCGCGTAGGACGCGCGCTGCTTGCCGGACAATTCTTCGATGCGTTTCCCAAGGTCAAGCTGAGCCGCTGCATTGCCGAGAGTTACCTTGAGTCGCGCCGCGTCAAAAGGCTTGGTAAGAAAGTCAGAGGCACCCATGCGTATGGCATCGACGGCCATGTCCGAGGTGCCGTGGGCTGTCATGACCACAACTTTGGGTGGTTTCTCCAACTCCATGACATGACGCAGAAAGTCAATGCCATTGCCGTCGGGAAGCTCAATATCCAGAAGGATCAGGTCCGGGACAAAAGCATCCAGGGTGGCGTGGGCTCGGCCGAGGCTATCCACGGTGACCGTCTGATAGCTCTCCTCGGCGAGGTAAGCGTTGTAAATGGCAGCCAGGGAAGGACTATCCTCAACCATCATAAGCTTGAGTGCGTCTGTCATGCCTGCGGCCTTACGGTGCTCGCGTCTGCGTTTGTCATGGTTGATGTGATGGTCGATGTCGTGGTCGATGTCATGGTTTCCGAGGCTTCCAGTATGGGGGGATTCTGCGATGGCGCAAGGGCGCAACGCATCCGGTGAAGACTGCCGAGTGCCAGGGCGAGACTACCCAGGGTGATCCCCTGGGCGTAGGCGAGGCCCGGGTTCAATGCCAGATTGAATGTTTGCGCCGTCATGAAGATGAACATACCCCAGAGCAGCGGGTTGATGCGTCCGTCGGTATCCCGGCAATCCATGTTTGCGGACCACAGTCGCAGCCAGATTTTTCCGTGCATGGTCAGGTACAGAAGAACGCCGACAATGCCGTATTTGTAAGTCACGCCCACCAGGCCCAGATCCGAGGGGAAGAAGTACTTGGCGACGATATCCTGATAGGACAGACCGTAAGCGCTGTCTTCGCCTGCTCCCAGAATAGGGTGCAGGGCGATGTGTTCCAAAGCCTTGAGAAAGGCCTTTGCGCGGATGCTGCCGCCATCGGCCTCCATAAAATTTTCTGCGGCGATGGCACCGATGACCGGGATGGCCAGCACCGCCAGGGGCGCCGCCACGACGATAAGCTTTAGGCGGGTCCGGTGAGAGAGGAGAATCGGGTAAAGGAGTACCGACAGAATCATCGTTGCTAGGGTCGATCGGAAAAGCACGATGCTCCAGATATAGGCAGCCAGGGCGACGCTGACGATGGCGGCGGTCTTGATGGCCTTGCCCCGGGACTGAAACAGCAGGGCAAGGGATCCCAGAAGCGCAACCATAATGGCGAACAGCGGTGGTTTGAGGCGAAATCCGCGCCAGGCATCGTAGGTGACGAGGTTGCTCACCGTGTGATCCGATGAGAAAAACGCCGCGCGAAGATCCATGGTGAAGTAGAAAACGAGGTAGTTCACCATTAGGGCGAACAGTGCGCACCAGATGGTTCGCTCTACCTGGGGCAGGGGAAGTCCGCAGCGTACAAGGAGATAGATGCCCGGGCCCATGAAGGCCAGGAGAAACTCCCGGGCGGAAAAAGCACTGAACAGAACGCTGCCGGAGTAATTGAGGACAAAGACCACGCTGCTGATGCCGATTATTCCGCCCAACAACAGCACAGGGGATACGACCCAGGCTTTCCACTCACGGTAGGACAATCGAAAAAAACCTTGCCAGCAACCCATGACAAAAAGCAGGAGGGCGCAGGCAATGCCGAGCTCCTGCAAGCGGTTGGCAAGATAATAACGCCCACCCTGGCAGCCAGCGAAGGTCGCCATAAAGATCGCCGCATAAATCAGCGGGTTCAGGCTGATCTGGAAGGGCGATGTTGCTGTGGTGTTCGATTGCATTGAGATTACTGCGCTTCTACGGACGGTCGATTAAGCTCTCGGGCAATGACGGCGGCATTGCGCCACTGGCCTTTGACGACGCGCTTGACCACATCCAGCCAGTTGCTCAGCGTGCATCGCCAGAGGTCCCTGGGGTAGTAACTTCGCATAAAGTGCATGCGGCTGCGAAACATATACTGGTCTGAAATCAGGGAGGGGCCCCGATTCCAGCTGCGGGAGCCAATACTGCCACCCTCCCGGTGATACAGGTGGGCGCCGTCCGCTACAAGGAGATCAAAGCGGCGGGCCGCCCGGGTAAACCAGTCGATTTCCTCGTAGTAAAGAAAGTAGGCTTCATTCATGAGGCCCACGGTTTCCAGAAAACTGCGGGGCAGGAGCATGGAGCAGCCCGTGAGGTAATCCAGCTGTCTTTCGATAGTCCCCACGTCGGGCATCGCTCCCTCCTCAAGGTATCGTCCCTCGGATTCCAGAGCGCGGCCGCGGAGCGCGTCGAAGCGGTTTCCACCGATGCATTGAATGATCGAAGGATCGTCAAAAAAGTGAATCACGGACCCGCACACGGCGGGTCTATTGTGCGCCTGCAGCCGATTCAGCATCTGCGGCAGGCAGTTGGCCTCGACAAGCGTATCGTTGTTGAGCAACCAGACATGCTGCATGTCCTCTTGCGCCAGGGCAAAGCGCAGTCCTACATTGTTACCTGCGGCGAATCCCAGGTTCCCACCGTTATCCACGAGTATCAGTTCGGCGTCCGGGTCCGCCAACCCCGCTTCCGCTTCCCTCCGGCTGATTCGCTGCGTCACAGGACGCTCCTGCCCCTTTGCCTGTAACGCGGCGAGGCGGGGATGTTGTGATATCCCGGCACTGCGCTCATGCCTTGCCCAGGCCTGAATATGATTGAGGCTTTCGTCACTGGAATGGTTGTCACAGACAAGCACCCGGGCGCCGGCCCGGATGTTCGGGATGAGGCTTTCCAGGCAGGCTATGCTGTCCCGCCAGCCGTTCCAGTTCAGGAGAACAATGTAAACGCCTTTGAGTTCAGACATGTTCCTTTGCTCCATTCCTGGGGTCATCGTTGTCCCGGCTGATGCGTTCGAGGAGTTGTTGATCACTTATGAGCTTCGCCGTGCTGTCGATCTCCGCCATGCGCAGCATCTGCCTGACGTTATGGCCTGCACCGCTGAGATAGACCGCTGAACCGTTCTGGCCCGCGTGGGTGAAGAGGGGCATAAGTTCTGCAATCCCCGAGCTCTCCAGAAGGCTCACATTGCGGAAATCAATGATGCAGTGCCGATCCCGGACGCTGTGGAGCAGACATTCGACAAAACCAAGTTCTCGAAGCGTCTCGCGGCTCACGGGGCCCGAAAGCATGGTGAGGGTGGCATCCTTCAGGGCATAGGACTGGCAGCTGAACGATGTAGCGTGATCGGCGCCACCGGCCAGGCGATCAATGGTGCCCGTGCTGTCGGTCTCAAGGAGATCCATCAGTCGCGCAGCGGTGAGTTGACGGCGCAATCGCGGCGACATTCCCATGAGCTGGATCTGGGTTCCCGGGCGACGGAGGAGGCTCGCCAGGTTAAACAGTTCCTGCTGTGCGCTGAGTTCAATATGTTTGACGTCAGAGAAGTCCAGGATACGAAGCTCCCCCGCGTCGCTTTCTACTGCGACATCTTCGATGACTCGCTGAAGGTAGTCAGCGCCCACCCGGCGGGGTACCGCCAGGAGTGCGATGGATTGCTCCCGTGATGACCACAGCCTTTGCCAGGGCAGGGCGCCTGGTCCCGGGAGTTCAGCAGTGCCGGGAAGAAGGTTTTCCCTGATGCGTTGCAGGATCACGGGTGTCGCGAGAGCCCCCAGCTTCACCAGACCCTTGCTGTAGCGTTTCCAGAGACGGCCCGGATCCTGAAGCATCCTAAAGACCCACTCGAGGTTCAGGCGCTGCCAGATTGCCGGCGCTCTGCGAACCGTGCCGATGACAAATTCAAAGGTGCCACCGACGCCAATGGAAACCGGTGTTCTGAGTCGTTTACGATTACGGTTGAACCAGAGTTCCTGCTTGGGGTTTCCCAGACCCACGAGGAGAATATCGGCCTCTGATGCGTGAATCTCATCCAGCAGTGCGAGGTCCTCATCCTCCGTGTTGGCAAGGTCCCGGCCCGTGGTCTTGATAAACGGGGCGGCACTCCCGGCGATGCGAAGTCCGGGGTAGCGCGCCTCAAGAACGCGACCCGCCTCGGCGGCTATGCCCGCAGCGCCACCCAGTAAAAAAATGCTGAGGCCTTCTTCAGCGGCTCTCCCGGCAATAGCCGGCACCATGTCCGAACCGCACACCCGCTCGGAAATCGGACGTCCCAGGAGACGGCTCAGCCAGACAATAGGGAAACCGTCCGCCGTGACCAGATCTGAACTTCGTAGCACCTCCAGAAGCTCTGGATGGCGGGGACGCGACAAGGCGGTGCCCAGGCTGTTCACGAGGAAGTCAGCATTCAGTGTGGAAACGAGGCGTGCCCGTCCATCCCGTGCTTTTGCCATAGCAATGACTTGTTCCACGGCGTTCTCAAGGGTCAGATTGTCCACGGGTATTCCCATGGAATTGAAGCAGTCGCGGCCGGGGTTGAAGATGAGAGAGCTCATGGTGATTCCTCAGGAAAAGTCAGTGGTGGAGTTGTGTTGTAGGTGCAGGGCCCGGGCGGACTGAAAGCTGGCCCAGAGTTGCATCAGGAGGGTGACGCCCAGCACGGCGAACATCGTGAGCATCAGGGCAACGATGCCGCCGACGAGCACCTTCTTCTTGCGCGACATATTGACGCTGCGATAGGGGCGCGCCGCGGGATCAATAATTTCAAGAACGTATTCTTCCCGTGCATTCGCCAGCATCATGATGGCGGTCTGCGCCTCAATGAGGCGGTAGATGGATTTCTGGATTTCCACGACGTCGGATTTGCGAAGGGTATCTTCCAGAAACGCCTGCTTGCGCAGAACCTCTTCCTGGGTGCGGTTGCGCATGTATTCGTTGAAGGTCTGCACATACAGGTTCGCCCAGTCCCGGGGCACCGTGGGTTCCGGCCAGCGCATGGATACGGTAACGATGTCCGTTTCTTCATCAACGGTAATCATGCGGATTTCATCGCGGAAGCGCGTAAAGCTTTCTCCCACATCCGGGGTGAAGCCTTCTTCCCAGGATTGTGTTTCTTCGGACCACTTGGCGGGATAGAAGTGACGATAAATATTGTGAGTCTCGAGGAAGTGCAGGGTAAAGCTTCGCGAACGCAGGCGCGCCATCATGACTTCGCTGTAGTTATCGCGCGTGGTTCCCATGACGAAACCATGCTCCACGAGGGTCAGCACCTCGGAGGCACGACGGTCGTCGGGGGATACCCCGCCGGGATCTTCGATATCCACAATACTTACCTTGGCGCCTGCGACATAGGTGTAGGGCGTGGTGAAAGAGAGCCAGGCGGCGAGGCTCGCACCCGCGATGAAGGCGATGAGGAGCAGCCACTTGGCGCGCAGCAGCGCGTTCACGAAGGGCATGAGGTCGAGGTTGGCGGCGGCGGTGTGCTGCAGATCCACCGTGGTGTTTTGGCTTGTCATCAGGGTTTCTCCGCTTACAGTACGATGCCGGCAAGAATGGCGGCCTGGGCGAGGGTGCTCACCCAGGACTGGGCCTTCTCCGTTGGATTCATGCGATCAACATTGATAGGGACGTAGATACGCGCACCGGGCATCACGTTTTGCCGGGCGATTTTTCGTGAGCTGCGCTTGCCTTTGAGGTTCAGCACCTCGCCGTTGGCTTGCACCACGTAGGTGTGATCAAGACGGCCCAATACCGTGGAGCCGCCGGAGAGCTCTACGTAGTCCTTGATACTGCGATCTTCGTCATAGAGATGCGAGGTCGCCACGTAGACCTGTCCCGAGACCTGCACGTGATTCGGCATGCGCGGCACCATGAGCTCATCGCCGTTCTCCAGAGCCAGGGCGTCACGACTGCGACAGCGCTGCACCCGGTCCAGGTTTACCACCATGCGGCCCGTCGCTTCGGCGCGCTCAAGTTGCTGTATCACGCGAAGCGTGTCCTGCTTGCCCCCCCACTCGTGCGAGGACTTCTCGTCGTTGCGGAAGGAGTGGGACAGGGAAAGCTCGACCATCAGATCATCCAACTGCTCATGGAGCTCATCCAGGGTCGCCTGCTGGATGTCCCGCACGGACTGGCGTGTGAACTCGGCGCCAAAAGCGTAGGCGGACTCCGTCAACCCGCCCGCGCGTTGCAGTACCTCGCAGAGTGTTTCGTCGGGACCGATGGCGTAGACACCCGGCTTCACAATCTCACCGCGGAGGGTAATTGATGCGGTCTCACTCCAGCCGGTCCGAAGGCTGACCGCGAGTTGATCCCGTGGCTGCAGGGCCGGATTAATCGTCTCGTTGTTGTAGCGCCCGCGAAAGGCCCTTTCTTCCATGGTGCTCAGGGCGCCTCGCTGGGCGCGGTGAAGATCGGCGCACAGGGCCACGAGTTCGCGGGTATCAAGGGACTCGTGTTGCAGCGAGTCATCGGCGATGTTGCGGCGGGACAGCTGCATGCTGAGACCATCGGCACGACGCGACAGGCCCCGGGCGGTACACAGGAGATCGCTGGCGCGCATGTTTTCCACAAGGGGGTATTCTCCCGGGCTCAGTACCTCCCCGAGAATGCTGACAACACGCTCTACATCGCCGTAGCGCGCCTGCTCCTTGAGACGCTGGGTCACCTCGCCGAGGAGCTGACTGCGGGCGCTGTCTTCGCCAAGGAAGTAGATGCGATCGCCGGCTTTCAGACGGGGGTTGTCCTCGCTGCCAGGATTCCGCTGGGCAGCGGCAATACTGAAAGGCAGGGTTTTTAACTCCAGGCTGGGCAGCGCCGTGCGGGCGATGACGCCGTGATTGTAGTCACCGCCGCTTTGCAGGCCCCCGCCGATTTTCAGGGCGTCAAGGAGTCGCGCATTCTCATCAAGGGGGAACTGGCCGCGGTGACGAATGGCGCCGCGCAGTTCCAGAAGATTGGCAGCGCGGGGGTCCGTGGATTGACGGACAATTTTGTCTCTCAAGGCCGCAAGCGCGTCCTCGCGGTTTTCGTTGACGCGAAAAAGACGGATGCGGTCTCTGGCTTGAAGTAAGTAATCGCTATCGCTGCCAGGGCTTTGTAAAGAAGCTTTCGGGGAAATGTAGATCACGGAGCTTTGAAGGCTTTGGCGATCCTCGCGCTCGATCAGGGCAAAGTTCATATCGACGCCGGGGAGCAGCGCCCGGGTATCGCGAAGGAGGCTGGAAACACGCATGCCCGCTTCGAACTGGTAAGCGCCGGGCCGCTCCACCTGTCCGTCGAGTAGCACGACGGCATCGAGGCGATCCTCCAGGGGAAGAATGCGTACGACGTCGCCGGAGCGCATGGGCGTTGCGAGAATCGCGCTGCGGTTCTTGCCGGTCCCGGGAGATTGGAAGTCGATCACGGTGCGGCTGCCACCCTGTTGAATACGCTCAATGAGGGACTCCTCCAGGGAGGCCGTGGGCAGCATGCCTCCGGCCATGTCCAGCACATCACCCAGGGTGCTCTCACCCTGGAGTTCGTAGATGGCCGGACGCTGAACTTCACCGCCCAGGTAAACAATCTCGCCAATGGCGGGGACAAAAATCGTGTCGTTGTGGCGAAGAAAGGCATCGCTGTCGCTCTTGCCTGCGAGGAGAAGCTCGTAGAGATCCAGACGGGTGACGATCTTTCCGCCGCGAATCAGCTGGATATCGCGCAGGGTGCCGGTCTCGGCAACACCACCGGTGGTGAGCAGGGCATCAATAAGACTGGATAAGCCACCGATGGTGTAGATGCCGGGCTGCTTCACGTCGCCGGCAAGGCGAACCTGAATCGTGCGGAGCTTGCCCATGGTGACCACCGCGCGGGCGCCGATCATGCGTTGCTCAAAACCCGTGGTAATCAGAGTTTCCGCATCATCAAAGTTCATACCGCCAACGGTAACGGGACCGAACTCGGGTATGAGGATCTTGCCTTCACGGGTGACCACCAGGTTGTACTGGACGTTACGCTTGCCAAAGAGCTGGATGACGATGTTGTCTCCCGGGCCGATGCGGTAGTCCGAGGGCACGGGAATGCCCTCTACCGGCGCAAAGGTGCTGGGCGAGCGGTTAAAGATGGAGTAGCCAAATTGCTCAAGTTCATCGCTGAGCGCCTGATCCTGCGCGCTCTCGTCGAGGGACAGGGCTTGCTGCTTTTCCCGCGCCAGGGCCTCGAGGCGCGATTCTTCGTCGATGACCACCTCTACGGGGACCGTGATCGGCGAGCTCGGTACGCTGAGGGGCTCGTCCTGGCCTGCGGGAGCGGCGTTGTAATAGGCGCGCTTTTGCGTCACCTGCAGAGGCTCGACGAAGGGAAGGTAATCGTCCTGGGCAGAGGAGGGTGCGCCGTAGCCGATAACCATGGGCAGTATCAGGCTCAGGAGGCCGTGCAGCGTTGGGCGTAAGGTTCTTGGGGCGGTCCGGGAAATCACGTCTCTGTACTCTGGGTTTTGTTTCCCATAACAGAGCAATGCTGATGCCAATATAGAAAATATAGTTAAATCAACGACTTGTGTTTTGTCTTGGTGTTCCTGTAACGAGCTCCTCTCTTACTGCATTGCAATATGCAAGGATAAATTTCGCATATTGCAACGACGGTCGGTGAGTTTTTAGATCTTATGCCGTTTTATAGTCCCCGGACCACGGGGGGCTTGGGATCCCCAGGGATTCAATGAGCTCCGCATCCCGGGCAAAGTGCTGGCGCAGTGCCTGTTCCGTGGCGTGGTGAAGGGGGAGAGGGTCCTTGCGCTTGCGACTGTTCCAGCGCTCATAAAGAAAGCGGATCCGTCCCTGTTGCTGGGGCGGCACCCGATTCCAGAACGCGGCGATCAGGGTGCGCTCCCTCAGCCAGACCCGCAGTCCGTGGGGAACCCGGGCGCCACCGCCTCCGGCGTGCATCACCTCGCCCAGGCCTCGGGGCTGAAAGTCGGTCCCCAGATCCAGAAACTTCAGCACGCGCGTGAGTACACCCCGGGGGTCGTTCTCCAGTTCATCGGTGTACAGAATCAGCATTTGCTCCTCAGAAAAGTGTTGGCGATAGCGCGTGAGAATGCGCCCGTACTCACTCCAGGCAAGATAGAACTCACCCTCGGGTTCATAGCCATTTCTGTGCGTGGGCGCAGTGCCCTGGCGCGCGGTCTCCAGGGCCTCAGGCGTCAGTCTGTCCCGCATCGCTTCGTCAAAGGAGCGGGTCTCGGTGTTGCGCCGCAGGGCCATGCGAAAGTGGGAGCGACTGCGATCGATGGGGTCTCGAAGCACCGCGATGAGGCGGGTGCCGGGCATGAGGGCAGCAATGCGAGCGGGTATCGCTTCGTCGGCCATGTATTGGGGGCTCGCTTTCCCCCAGGTCTTGTTCTCGCCCTCCGGGTAGTACTGATCTGCGAAGGCAGACCAGGCGGCAGCATCGCATTCCCGCTGATGAAAGAAGGGAACCTCTTTCTCCAGGGGCATGCTGACCTCCGGATGCTGCCGCAGGAGTTCGAAGAGGGTGGTGGTTGCACATTTTTGTGCGCCAATAATGATGAAGTCCAGGGTTTTCATGGGGTGTTAGCTCCAAGACTGTTGATATGGCGTCGAACCGCGATATAGCTAAGGATGTTTCTCAGGGAGATTCCGCCGGCGATGGCAGCCGCAATGCCCGGGGCGCCGCCATAGAGTCCCAGGGGGATTGCGAGAACGAGGGTGGTAACGCAACTGACCGTCAGCACGCGAAACTCGAGATGGGCGGCGCCGCTCATATTGAGCAGCACGCCCGACAGACCCGTCGCTGCGTTGATCAGTTGGCCGGTGCACAGCAGCAGCAAGAGGGGCAGCAGGCTCCCGGCACTCAGGCTGAAGAGCTTCGCCAGGGGATCCGCGAAACTCAGCATGGCGGCCGCAGCGGGTATGAAGATGGCAAGGGAAATACGCTGCGTGGCTGCGAGGAGCCCGGCGAGTTCTTTCCGGTCAGTCGTCGCGGCGGCGCGCGCAAACTTCGGTCCGTAAACTGCGGACAGCAGAATAAGCAGCGTGGTGATGACATTGAGTAACTTGTGCGCCACGGCATAGCGACCCACCTCCTCCACCGACACAAGCCACGGCATGATGAGGAAGGGGAGCTGCAGGAATGCGATGTTAAACAGGCCGTTCAACCAGAAGTGCAGGGTCTCTCCCGGAACATGGAGGGCGTCAGGCTTTGCGGGGTTTTCGGTGGTGCTTTGGGAAAGCGGGTCGCGCCCTTCGCGGTCTCTGCGGCTTTTCAGCAAAGAGGCCGTCATGAGGCAAAGTCCCAGGAGCAGGCCGACGACGGCGGCGCTCAAGATGATGGCCTGAGAAACGACAAGGACCTCCAGGGCAATGAGTCCGCAAGTGCCCAGAATCACGAGGGGCATGACGGAGTTTTCCAGGCTCACCGCCCAAAGTGCCTGATTCAGGGCTTTGAGGGTTTCGGCGAAGAGTCGCGTCAATGCGAACAGCGGCGCGGAAACCACAATGGATAGCAAAAGAGCGTCGCTGCTCAGGCCGAGGGACTCCGCAAGACCCGAAAGCACCAACAGCATGACGAGAACGGCCAGTGCCCCCGAGTACTTCAGAATTGTTTTGCTGGCTTTGAGTAAGCCCTCTTTCAATGACGACTCCCGTTGATGATGCAGAGAGTGATCACGGAGCGCTCGCGTGGGTTCGCCCGCCCCCACGAGTTCGCCAAGGAGGCTGCCCCAGGCCATGTGAAGCTGCAGCGCCCCAATGCCCGCGGGCCCAGCGAGGGCGCCCACGGCGACTTGCACCGCCATCTGAGCGGCCATGCCTGTACCCCGGCTGATTGCCAGGGTCCCGGCTTTCCATAGCGCCGCCGGGAGCCCGGATGCGGGTAAAAGCCTGCGCGCTGCAATGCCTTCAGACATGTTGAAGGACTGGCTGATGCTCTTCAGCGCTGTCTGCGGTTCCGGCCTGCTTCAGGAGCAGTGCAGAATCCAGAGCGTTGTGCATGCTCGAAAACAGCTGCCGCCAGGTGTACCGTTCCCTGATCAGCTGGCGGGATTCATCGCGCATACGGGTCCAGAGGGCCTCGTCCTTCAGCAGCTGCAGTGTTGCCAGGGCCATGTCTTCGGCATTGTGGGCAACGCAAAGGTGGCGATTGTTGATGTAGTCCACGCCCTCGGCTCCCACGGGTGTCGTCACCGTGGGCATGCCCCGGGCCATGGCGTCGAGGACTTTTACCTTCATGCCGCTGCCGAAAAGAAGAGGCGCGACGGACACACGGGCGTCCCGGTAGACCTCCTGAAGATCCGCCACAAAGCCCCGCAGTTGGATACCCGGATAGATCGCAGCCAGGGTTATCAGCCGCTGATCGGGGTTCTTGCCCACGATATCGAAAGTCAGATCCGGGTGCTCCTGTAGGAGTCGTGGCCACACATTCTCGATAAACCAGAGCAGACCGACCACATTGGCTTCCCAGCCCAGGAGTCCGACGTACATGAGCTTCTTTTTGCTGGCTGAAAAATTCAGCGCCGGCAGGGTGAGCTGGCCGTCATCACCCAGATGATAGGTGTGAGCGATCTTTTCGCCATCGATACCACTGTCCAGGAGGAGTTCGGCGTCATTGGGCGCGGCAAAAATCAGGTCTGCGCGTTTCGCGATCCGGTGCTCGGCGCGGCGGACACGGCCGGCCTCAATAAAAGCGGCGGCCCTCAGGGCGATGTTGCCCGGAAGGCGCGCGTAGCGATCCCAGATCTGATGGTAGGCATTGTGGGCGTGATACACGACCAGACCTTTGTAGTTGTCCGGGAGGTAGGCGCTCACCTCGTAGTGATCGAGAAAAATGATGTCATGGGATGGGGCGAGGCGACGGACCTGTTGGGCGATGGCCGCATCGTAGCTGCGATGCACGTTCAGGGGTTTGCCCGCCAGGTAGCTGCCGAGGAGGCCTTTTGCCGAGCGGGGCACATCGATGCGTCGATGAATGTGTTCAACGCAGGGGGAGCGCGCTTCAAACTCGTGTCGATAATCCGCATCGTCGAGCTTGAGAGGTGATACGAGGGTGACCTCGTAGCGTTCGCCCAGGGCCTCCAGTAGTTTCAGACTTTTTACCTTGCCCCCGCTTTGGGGTGGGTAGGGCAGTTCGGGGGTGATAAACAATAGTTTTTTCATAGTGCGAGTCCCTCCACGGGGCTTAGGCTTGAGGCGGTCAGGTCGCGCACAATGCGCTGCTCATCCTGATCGCTGAGTCCGAGATTGGATTGAAGTAACACGGCGACGGCGCCGGCGCTGAGGGGGTAGCTGCCCCCTGCCAGAGCGTCGGCTTCCTCGCGGAACCAGCAGCAATGGGCCAGGTCCTCATCACAGGAAAAATGGCCGCTGTTATCGATGCCCACGACGGCGTCGATATAGGCGCCATACAAAATGTATTCCGACACTTTGAGCGCCCGGGCCACACCCTGGTACCAGGGGCGGCTGTGCGTGTCTTCAAGGTGTTTTTGCAGGCCTTCAAGATGACTTCGTCGCCAGGTAATCAGCTGTCCGATGTAATCGTGGCCAAAGTACTGTCTTCGCGTACCAAGGAGATCGGCGGCCTTGTGGTGCCATGAGAGGTGTTCGCCGCTGTTCTTGGCGCCGGCGATGCGATGCAGTCTCAGCTGGTCATGGTCGACGACATGATCGCGGGAAAAAGGCCTCACAAACTGCAGGTCGGAATCGGCAAAGATAATGAATTCGGCGCTAGTGACGGCGTTTGCCGAGAGCTTCGTGACCTGCTGCATCACCCAGCCGCGGACCGGCCAGGCGCGGCGGTCCAGCCACCAGCGATGGCTGCGCGGGAGCTGCTTAAAACTGCCCGGTACAATGTCCTCGACGGCGACGATGTTTCGTCGTCCGTTTGACAGCTTGCGGAACCGGCTTAAATCGCGGGCGGGTACCACCAGCCAGTGCGTGATGTCGCCGCTGACCCATCGATCCACCGATCGGCAAAGGCGCTCACAGCGATTAAAGTCCGGTGCGTAGGAGCAGGTGATCATGCTCAGCTCCTCCGGGTGGTGCGCGTGTTTCTGCATAGTGTGCTTGTCCCTGTTCATGTGTGGCATCGCTGTCGATTGATATTGCGGCTATTGCTCGATTCCATAGGAGTAGCAGGGTGCGTGCCAGCTTTCAGGGATTCTTGTAATACCTATAAAAATCAATGGTTTAAGGGGTAGTTGGTCGCACTGCCTGGCGTACTGCGGTAGCTATCGCTAAAGAAAAGTCTTAATATGTATTGCAAAATGCGAGCTTTATTGCGAGGGGTCCGGGCGATAGCCGCGCCATCTTTCTTTAAGCGCATATAAAAGTGTTAAAAATCAATGAGTTAAGAATTTATTCGGCGATGGCACGCCGGTTGCTCCAGGGAGTGTGTAGCGCAATACACAATTTTTGGAGCAACACTAATGTCCATCCTCATGACCCGCCCCGGCGATGCGATCACCGCCGGCACACAACTCTTAGCGAGTAGCTATACTGGCTGGCTTCGCGATGCCCACGACGGCGTCTATGCCGCTCTCAAGCGCGGTATTGACCTCATTGTCAGCACCAGTGCACTGCTTATCCTCGCGCCTTTGTTGATCGCCACCGCGATAGCTGTGAAGTGCGAGTCCCCCGGCCCCGTGCTGTTTTCCCAAACGCGGATTGGCCGTCGCGGGCGGCCCTTCAAGTGCTGGAAGTTTCGCTCCATGTATACCGACGCAGAGGCACGGAAAGCCGAGCTTCAGCGACAAAACGAGATGGAGGGCGGCACCACCTTCAAGATGAAGCGCGACCCGCGCATCACCCGTATCGGTCGTTTCATTCGAAAGGCATCTATTGATGAGCTTCCCCAGCTCTGGAACGTATGGGTGGGTGAGATGTCCCTCGTGGGACCAAGACCCCCGGTCCCGGCTGAGGTGGCACAGTACACGGCGATGGATCGTCTACGGTTGTCCGTGAAGCCCGGTATTACCTGCATCTGGCAGGTCAGTGGCCGCAGCGACATTCCCTTCGAGCAGCAGGTTCAGCTGGATATCCGCTATATCTATGAGCGTTCCCTGTGGCTGGATATACGTTTGCTCGTCGCCACGGTACCGGCCGTATTGCTTGCGCGGGGCGCTTATTGACCGGTGCAACTTCTCCACTGCTAGACTGGCGTGAATAAACAGCCTTTCGGAGCCGATACGCGTGGAGGAAGGGACTACCCGCTGCCGCAATTGTGATACCCCGCTGGATGGCCTTTACTGTCACAACTGTGGTCAACGGGAGGGTCGCGGTGACCTGCATTTCCAGGAGGCGGTCACGGATATTCTGGGTGATGTGTTCACCTGGGATTCGCGGGTCTGGCGGACCCTGGTTTCTTTGTTGTTTCGACCGGGCTTTCTCAGCGCGGAGTTCAATGCAGGACGACGGGTGCGCTACATGCCGCCCTTTCGCCTGTATCTCATCGTTTCCTTTGTGCTTTTCCTGACGCTTTCTCTTATGACGGACTATGTCGTGGACTTTGGGGATGCCTCAGATGACGCCGTCGAGGTGTCCATATCCCTGGATTCCGAGGATGAGGCCACCGCGGAAGAGTCTGAGTCGGCGCAATCCGAAGCCGCCGAGGCGCCATCTTCCCTGACGGAGGCACTGCAGGCGCGTATCGATGCCAAGGCGCCCCTGGTGCGGGATGATCCCGGCGGCTATGTCCGTGAGCTGTTGGAGTATCTGCCCCAGGTCATGTTTCTCATGCTGCCGGTGTTTGCGCTCCTCCTCAAGCTGGCCTATCTGTTCTCGTCCTTCCACTATTTGCAGCACCTGGTGTTTGCCCTGCACTACCACACCTTTGTGTATCTCCTGTACCTGGCGTCCATGGTCCTGGAGCAGATCGCCATGTACGTGGATGGAATCGTCGCTCTTCCCCTGCTCATCTATCTGCCCCTGGCGCTGCGCCGAAGCTATGCAAGCTCCTGGCCCGGTGCCCTGGGGAAATCGCTTTTCCTGATGATCAGTTACGGCGCTGCCCTGGTGCTTGGGATGGCGGCAGCGGCCGTTGCCGTGCTGGTAACTATGTAGCCCCCACGTAGCGTTTTTCGATATGGCGCGTCAGAATGCGCGCCTTTTCCCGTTTTACCACGGGGTCGTCCTTTAAAGCCCAGAGCCGATCCCGGGCGCTGCGATAGGTCTCCCTGACATCGACGACAGGTGGGGCGTAGGGTTTGCTGTCCAGGCCATAAATCAGCTGCTCCATGGGACTCAGATCCCAGGGACGGTGAATCATGGGAGTTGGCACCTCGGCCAGCTCGGGTACCCATTGGCGAATGAATGCACCGTCGGGATCGTGCTCCTCGGATTGTTTGACGGGGTTATAGATGCGGATGGTGTTGATGCCTGTTACGCCCGCCTGCATCTGTAACTGCGCAAAGTGGATACCCGGCTCAAAGTCTAAAAACAGCGATGCCAGATGGGCCGCCCCCACGCGCCAGTCCTGCCATAGATGATGGGTCAGAAAACTCACTAACATCGCCCGGGAACGAAAGTTGATGTAGCCCGTGGCGGCGAGACAGCGCATGCTCGCATCGATGAGGGGATATCCCGTGTTTCCCTCGGCCCAGGCCCGTGCCAGGGCATCGTCGCGGGAACGGGGATGATGGAGGTAGCCGCGGTTGATGTCTTCGTGCTCCATGCGGCATTCCATTTCAAACTTCTGAATAAAGTGGCAGTGCCAGTGGAGTCGCGATTCAAAGGCCTGGAGCGCGCGGCTGGATCCCCGTTCTTTTTGTGCTGCGCGCAGGGCCTGATAGACCTGCCGGATGCTGAGATTTCCCCAGGCCAGGAAGGGCGATAAGCGGGAACAGCTGCTGCGACTCGCCAAGGGTTTGGAGATGTTCCGGGCATAGGCGGGGGAGCGTCTCTCAAGAAAATCGTTCAGGGTTTGCCAGGCTTCACTCTCTCCGCCGGACTGGAACTGGTTGTCCGGGCTACGCCAGCTGCCGGGCAGATCGCGAAGATGGAAAGCGGCGAGGCGCTCCTCGCACGCAAAACTTCCGCGGATCAGGCGGTGGTCCACATCGTGACAGGGCGCGGACATCTGCGCCGTCCACTTCCGGTTCCAGCCTTTGCGGTTTTTGCGACCCCGCTGCACACCATTACTGGGAAACTCCTTCCAGGGGATGCTGCGCTCCTGAAACAGGGCGGCAAGCTCGCGATCCCGGGCAAAGGTTTTTTCCAGGCCGGTCTCTTCATAGGAGTAAACGCTGTGCAGCTGCTCCTCGTCCGCCAGCACCCGAAAAATCTCCCGGGGATCGCCATGGAGAACCCGCAGTGACCTGGGGTGTGCCTCCAGGCGTCGATGCATATCGCGGAGAGATTCCCAGACAAATCGCCAGTGGCGCTCATCGTAGTGGGGGTCCTTGAGGAGTTCCGGCTCAAAGCAGTAGAGAAGCACCACGGGCAACCCACTGCCAAGGGCGGCCTCCAGGGCCGCGTGATCCTGCAGGCGCAGATCCCGCTTGAGCCAGACGACGGCGTTCACGCGGGACTCAGCGCCTCGCTGTTTTCGCTCTTCTCGCTTTTCTCAGCTTTTATGTCCCCTGCCAGCGACGGGGCGCCCGCGCCTTGCCTGTTCAGCGCAAAGGGGTTGTCGATGAGCCCGCCGCTGACGCCATCGAGGAGTGCGCCGGCATCCTGGCGCAGGGAGCGGACGGCAATGCGGTAGGTGTCGCGATCAAAAATCAGATCGCTGTCGCGTTTGGCAGCCTGACGGGCGCGGTCCCGGCGCTCAAAGGTGCCGAGATAGGACCAGTGGTTGATCAGATGAAACTGTCGCTTTGGCTGGAGGGGTGACGACTCGCCGGTGTACCTGCTGTCCTTGTCCCGCTCTTCCTGAAGCAGCACGGGCCCGGCGAAGGGCCAGGCGGCAATGCGCTGTTTGTCCAGGGCCTGGAGTAATCGGCTGTTGTGGGCATCGGCACTTTCCTTGCCGGCGCAGGCGCCGTGACAGCGCCCCACCTGATGACCAAAACAGGGCCCCCGCCCCCGCTCCGCACCGAGCATGCGCAGGCAGAGACCATTATCCCGGGCAAGACTGCGCAGGGAGTTGTCGATGTGTTTACGGGACCGGAATAGCCCGAACACTGATTCTATGCGCTCACCGGCGGGACAAAAGTCGCTGGGGATCACCTGAAGAAATCCCTCCACGTCCTCCTGAAGCCGCTGGGTCCAGAGTTTTCGGCTGCGCCGCTGTCGCCGGTTGTACAGAGGGGTTTCTGCCTTGATCGCCGCATTCTCAATGAGTAGAGCGCCCACTTCGCCAGCGGTAAGCTGGCAATCGATGCGGTGGACGGCGGACATCATTCTTTGCTGACGCCCGGGCTCCCTGGCGTCGGCAAAATGACTGTTCAGACGTGTACCGATATCGATGCTTTTGCCGATGTACAGCAGGGTATCTTCTTCGCTGTAAAAGCGATAAACACCGGGGCAGCGGGGTGCCGCGTTCAGGGCCTCGCCGTTACAGCTGAAACGGGTTCGTTGTCGGTCAATGAGCATCGGTGATGTGTTGGAGTCCTGCGGTTGTAGAGGGTAGATGGTGGGTGGTGTTGCTTGATGTTCGTTGATGGTTACAGGGTTAATGGTGACGCAAAAGGCAAGGGCATGGAGCAGGTGGTTGCTCAGCGTCCATCTTTTGTCAGTATCCTCGCAGATCGGACGGTAGATTTTGATCTTTTCTCGCCCATTTTCCCGGCGAATCGCGGCACACTGTCGCCTGTAACGACAGGTCATCTACAAATATCGAGAATCCCATGAAAGCCACGCTGAAAGAGCTGAAGTCGCGCACCATCAATCGCATCGTCGTGGAGTCCGTAGATCTCAGTCTGTACATCGCCCATGCGGAGGTGACCGAGGGTCGGCTTCTGATTACCGAAGGCGATGGCAAGCCCCTGAAAACCCGTAATCTTCTGGATATGAAATCGGCGCTGGCGGGTTTTCGGGGAGCTGATATGGTGCTCGTGCAGCGCAGCCCCTACGACGAAATGGTGGGGCACGCCTTCGCGTCGACGGACAATGCTATGGAGATCTCCCTCGCACCGGGGTTTGAATCCCTGCCCCTCTGGGAGCACTAGAACCCGCCTCACAAGGTCGTCAGCGATCAGCGTTACGCCCTGGCCGGGTTTGCCCTCGGTTTTTCAGGGATATTGACGCAGGGTCAGAGTGTTGCCCCGCTGGGTAAATTCGATGTGTTTCAGAAAGCTCATTCCCAGCAGCACCTCGCGCATCTGTAGCCCCGGGGTGATGGAAGCCTCTACATTCTCCAGCCGGATATCGCCCACGCCCACTTCCCGCAGTCGTGTGACGTAGCTCCGCGCGCTGCCGTTGGCCGTGTTGGTCATGATTGCCCGCCCCCGGGGCAGGGACAGGCGCTCGGCGAGGGCCGCCGGTATAGCAACTCCGGTAGCGCCCGTATCGAGGAGGAAGACCACGTCTTCACCGTTGATCGTGCCCGCGCTGACGTAGTGGCCCATGCGGTTTCGCTTGAGCTCGACTTCGCGCACGCCTTCGGCGGTTACCGCCGTGTCCACACTGCGATTGGGGTTGCGCTGCCGATCCAGCACGTCGCTGAAGTAGAGCATGAGCAATGCCATGACGGCCAGCCAGGCAAACACCTGCATCGTGCGGCCCATGCGCTGACGTTCCTGTTGCGGTGCCTCCACTCTCGGTAGTGTCCTTTTCCTGTGTCTACTTTGTTACGTTGCCTACACAAGATAGACCAGTTTCCGCCAGCATAGTTGCGCCACCACCCAGGCCCCGTGGCTGGTATGATCAGCAGCAGAACCTTCGACATAATGCATAATAAAAACGCCCCGCAGCAGCGGCGGAAAAAAGGGCCCCTTTATGACAAGCCAGCCCTGGCACAATCTCAAAGCTAGCGATCAGGTGATTGCGGTGCTCGACGTTGCCCACAGCATCGAGCAGAGTGAGCTGGAAACTTTTCTCCACAGGTCCATCAGGGAGCATGCCATCAGCGCCGAGGTGCATGAGTGTGTGTTGCCCATGGTGCGCGATCGAGAGAATCCCGCGACGCATAATCTGCGCCCCCTCCTGGACATGCCCGGCGACACCATGGTGTTGCCCCTGCGCGTGGTGTGGCGGACCTCCCTCCAGGAAAAGAACACCCGGCCCCGGCCCCGGGATCTGCTCTTCGGCAACCCCCGGCGCCCGGGCCCTTTCCGTGCCCGTCGTATTCTGCGTCAGCATCCCGAGCGCGTGGTATGCATCGCCGGGGAGCCGGCGACCATCGATCAGCTGCGCCATCGTCTTGAGGAGCTTCAGGGGGGCGAGGTCAGCACCGACGAGCTGGCGTCCTTCGTAGCGGGGCAGGCGGGGTTGGCCCTGGATGTTGCCGAGCGTCGTCTTCAGGGCAGTCGCTATAAAGTTCCCCTGCGCGTGGCGGACACGCTGCTGGCCAGTGCCAAATTCCGGGGGGCGCTGGAACAGGTGTCCGCGGAGACCGGTCGCAGCATGGAGGACCTCCTGGAGGAATCGGCAGAGATCATGAAGGAGCTGATCTCAAAGCCCCAGCCCTTCTGGCTCGATGTCATGGCGCAGCTCAACCACTGGGTGATGCGTCTGGGCTACGACGCCGACGTGGTCATCGACAAGGAGGGCCTTGAGCGCGTGCGCCAGTGGTCCCGGGAATATCCCACGGCCCTTCTGTGGACCCACAAAACCCACGTAGATGGATTCGCCGTCAACGCCATGTGCGCGGACAATGATTTTCCCGCGCCGCATATTCTCGGGGGCGTGAATATGGCCTTCGCCGGTCTCGGCTTTGTTGCCCGACGTGCCGGCGCTATCTTTATCCGGCGCAGTTTCCAGGACGATTTGCTCTACAAAGCGGTGTTACGCCAGTACATCGGTTATCTCATGGAAAAGCGTTTTCCCCTGTCCTGGGCCTTTGAGGGCACCCGGTCCCGCGTGGGCAAGCTCATGCCGCCGCGTTACGGCCTGCTGAAATACGTTATGGATTCCGCCCACGCAACCGGTGCGGAAAACCTCCACATCATTCCCATCTCCATCAGCTACGACATGATTGGCGATGTGAAGGACTACGCGGCCCTGGAGTCCGGGGCCACAAAGCGACCCGAGAGCCTGAGCTGGTTTATCGGTTATCTCCGCGGTCTGCGTCAGCCCATGGGCAAGATTTATTTTGATTTTGGTGAGCCCGTGGTGCTGCCCAGGGCGCCGTCGCCGGAGGATCCCCGGGAACTGCAGCGCGTGGCCTTTGCCGTGGGCGTCGCGGTGAACAAGGTCTCGCCGATTACCCTGCCTTCCCTTATTTCCATGGTGCTTCTTGGTTCGGCACCCCGGGCACTCACCGCCGATGAGCTGCGCTCCGAAGTGGTGGCCCTCACCGATTGGGCACGGAAACGGCACATCGCGCTGACCCGGGATCTCGATGACCAGGATCCTGCGCAGGTGTCGGATCTTACGGACAAAATGATCGCCAGCGGTTTGCTCACCCGCTACGACGATGGTCCCGAGCAGGTCTACACCATCGCGGCGGAGCGTCATGTGGTGGCCAGTTACTACCGCAACATGGTGATTCATTATTTCCTGAACAAGTCCATTATCGAGCTGGCGCTGGTGAATATGGCGCAGCAGGAGCAAACGGGCAGCGAGGCATTCTGGGACGAGGCGGAGCGTCTTCGCGATTACTTTAAGTTTGAGTTTTTCTACGCGCCCAAGGAGGAATTCCGTCGTGACGTCAATGCGGAGTTGTCGCGCTATCAGCCCGCCTGGGAGGCGGCATTGGATGAGCCCGGTGCCGCCCTGGCCATCTTCACGCGATTGCAGCCGCGCATGGCTCACGCCGTGCTTCTGCCCTTTGTGGAGGCCTATCGGGTGGTGGCTGATGTGTTAGCACGACAAGCGCTCACAGATACCCTCACGGAGAAAGACTGCGTGCAGAAGTCTCTGGCCTATGGCCGCCAGGCCTATCTCCAGCGCCGAATCAGCTCGGAGGCGTCCATCGGACGGCTGCTCTTCAGCAATGCTTTCCGACTCATGGATAATCTTGAGCTGGTGGAGGGTGGTAGCGAGGGCCAGGATGAAGGTCAGAACGCAGGTCAAAGTGACGGCGAAGATCTGGCGGAACGTCGTTTGCAGATGGCCCAGAGCTTTCGCGAATTACAGCGGCGCATAGAGCGGGTGCGCGCTGCTGCCCTGCCGTGATGGCAGGCGGATGTTCCACCTGTCCTTAACAACAAACTCAGTCTCTTAACGACAAACCAGGGCACCGAAACATGCATCAGCTTAATCCCCAGGATGCTCAATTTCTCTACGCTGAGACCGAGCACAATCTCACCCACGTCACCAGCGTGGCGATTTATGACCCCTCCACGGTGCCGGGCGGTGAGGTCGTGCGTTTTACTGACATCATTGCCCATGTACGGGAGCGTCTGGCCTACAACCCGGTTTTCTTTCGTCGCCTGATGCGGCTTCCCATGGAGATCGACTATCCCTACTGGATCGAGGACGAGTACTTCGATCTTGAGTACCACATGCAGCACGGGCGCCTGCCGGAACCCGGAGACTGGCGGCAATTCTGTATTCACATGGCGCGCTATCACAGCCGCCCCCTGGATATGAATCGTCCACCCTGGGAGATTTTTGTGGTGGAGGGCCTCGACCACGTCGATGGTCTGCCCCGGGGCTGCTACGCCATTGCTACCAAGATCCATCATGCAGCGGTGGACGGTGCGTCACTGATGAAGTTCTTTGCCAGCATGGCAGACGGTGACAATCAGGGCACGCCCCTGGTGCCGCTGGAGACCGTTGAGGTGGGCTCAGGAGAAATTCCCACCATGCCGGCGCTGGTGTCCCGGGCTTTCAAGAACAATCTGCGTTCGCCCCTGCGCATTGCCGAAACGGTCATGCGGGCGGCGCCGGGCCTGATGCAGGCGGCCCAGGACTCCGTGGCAAAGCGGGATGACAGGGAAAAACATCCGGTTCCCCCCACGCGCTTTAACGTGGACCTGTCGCCGCACAAAATGTTTGATGCCCGCATCGTGCCCCTGGAGGACCTCAAGCGCATACGCCAACTGGCGCCGGGCGTCACTATCAACGATGTGGTGCTGGCGATTTGTGCCGGCGGTCTCCGCCGTTATCTAAGCCATCACGGCGAGCTGCCGGAGGAATCTCTCGTGGCGTGGGTACCGATTAATGCCCGCCCGCGAGGGGCCGATGGCAAGGATCTTCCCGGTAACAATATCTCGGCAATGACCACGGCGATCTTCACCGACGAGAAGGATCCTCTCCAGCGTCTTCAGCGCATTCATAAGGCGACGCAAGCCAGCAAGGAGGCGCGATCCGGCATCTCCGCGCGTCTTATGACGGATGTGACGCGTCACGTGCCGGCGGCCACCCAGGTTCTGGCCAGTCGCCTGCTGTTGCGCAGCGGCGCCGCGGCGCGCATGTGCAACCTGTTTATTTCCAATGTGCCGGGACCGCAGATCCCCATGTACATGAACGGTGCGCGGATGGTGCGCAGTGTTGGTATGGCACCCCTTGCCGATGGGATGGGCCTGTTTATCGGCACGCCCAGCTACGACGGGCAAATGAGTTTCAACGTAATTTCCACCCGGGGGTCCTAGGGATTTTGCCTCCAAATATTGCAAAAACCGCCGGAGGCCCCGCCATCCGTGGGCTGCAGGGGGCTATTAGTTTCTAATGCGCTGAGAAATTCGGTATCTTCTTCGACCTTTAGGTCAAAGAATGAGCAGAAACAAGCGGCTATCAATCCTCACTGCTGCCGAGGTCGAGGATCTATATGGCGTCCCATCCTTCAATGAGTCATACCAGCGATTCTACTTTATGCTGAATGACAAAGAACTAGCGGAGATATCGAGAATAAGGCAACGCAAATATCGTTGTGTGGCGATTGCTTTGCTGGGCTACTTCAAATGCAAACCGGTCCTGCTTAACCCAAGGTACAAATCAATGCAGGACGACTTGGTATTCATAGCCCGATTTCACTATAGGGACCTTACCTTCAGGCGTTTTAGCCTGAAACCTGACCAAAAATCCCGTATCTATGCGCGTGTTCTATCGATCGTCGGCGTCAGCAACTGGAACGATAAAAGACATCAGCCACAGCTTGTCGAGCACTTGTGTACCTGTGCTGAAAGCTGGGTGGAGCCCCGAGCAGTCTTTGACGCTGCAATCGAATATTTGGCTCGCCAGAAAATCGCAATTCCCGCCTATAGTACGCTGCAGAAGATCGTCAGTCAGGTTATTGGCCAGCACCAGAAACGATTGCATGACCAGATCGACGCCGCTTGCAGCCAAGGTCTATCAACTATGTTGCTCACACTGGTTTCCGGTGAAGGCCAGTTTACATTCCAGCAACTACGCCAGAGCGCCCGCAATTTTACCGGCACCGAGTTGCAAAAAGAAATAGCCGTGTATCACCATATTCAGCCGTGGATGACGGATGTGACGACTGTACTCGAGTCACTTTCTCTCTCTCAGAAAAACCAGCAACACTATGCCGAACGGGTTGACTACTACGGAGCCAAACTTAAACGTCAATCGCTTGCTAACCAGCGCCTGTACTTGCTGTGCTATCTGCAGTCGCGGCACCAGCAGGGCCTGGAACGTATTGCGGAAGGGTTCATACATCACCTCCGGCAAGTGAAACAACGTGCGCATCAAATGGCCCAAGAACGGGTCTATCGGGATTGGCAAAAGGCAGCTCGCAATGTGAGCAAAGCTGCTGATATCTTACACCTGTTCGTTGATGACAGCATCGATCCTGATACGTCGTTTCAAGCTGTACAGCAACGGGCGTTCCAGTTTCTCAATGTCAGCGACCTGAACTCAGTCTGCCGATACCTGAGTAATCAGAAACAGTCGGCGGAGGAGGCATTTTGGCAGCACCTGGATACGGAGTCCACATTGCGAGCCGGACTGTTGCGTTCGCTCTTTTGCTGTCTGCGTTTTGACGGTACCGACAAAACGCGGCGGTTAGCCGGGGCCCTGGCCCAAGCTCGGTTGGATTTGGTCGCCGGTAATAGGCTCGGCGATGTCAGCATTGATCAGCGTTTACTACCGAAAGCCACACGGCCATTGCTGTCGAAACCCGATGGCAGTATAGACAAATCCAAGTATGAATGGTTTTTGTATCTGCAGATACCCAACCGCTTAAACGGCCAGTTGACGCTGCCGGAAGTCATTCGATATCGGGCGTTAGAGGATGATCTCGTGAAGCCAGAGATCTGGAAAAACCAGAAGGGGTCCTTGGTGGAGGGCACTCAGCAACCCAATATCAGCGAGGATCCGAAACGTCTGATTCCACGCATGGCGGATGAGCTGACCCTTCGGTTGCACGAAGTCAGCCACTATTTGGAGCGTTCAGATACCAGGGACGTAATTTTGCGACCGAAAGACGGCAAACATCACTGGCGGCTGCCTACAGCCAGCAAGAAGCACCTAGTGAATAACCCGTTCTTCCAGCAAATGAAAGCGGTCAGCATCGCCGATGTATTGCGCGTAGTGGATCGGGATACCGGGTTCATTGACGACTTCCAACATGTGCTGGGCTTGAGCTCGAAAAGCCGTCAGTACGAAGTGGATCTGCTGGCGATACTGATTGCCAATGCCACTAATCAGGGCATCTATGGCATCGCGCAGATTTCTGACTGCACCTATGAACAACTCAGCACTATCCAAGCGAACTACCTTCGGTTGGAAACCCTGAATGCGTCCAATGACCGCATCAACAACGCCACTACACGACTGAGTATCTTCAAGCACTACAACATTCAGGAAGATATTCTGCACGCCAGTGCCGATGGTCAGAAGTTCGAAGCCAAACGCGAGACATTCCGCACGCGGTACTCCTCAAAATACTTCGGGACCAGCAAAGGCGTGTCCGCGGTCAGTCTGAATGCCAATCATATGGCCATCAATGCCCGGGTAATCGGGGCCAATGAGCATGAATCCCATTACATCTTTGACCTGTTGATGAACAACAGTACTGAGATAGTCCCCGACATGCTCTCAACTGACACTCATGGAGTAAACCATGTGAACTTTGCCCTGCTCGACCTGTTCGGATATCGGTTCGCACCTCGATATGCCCAGGTCGGCAGGGTCATCAATGAACTATTCAACATCACCGAAGACAAGAACCAGCAAGTGCATATATCGTTGCGCAAGCCGATCAACACGCAGCGTATCATGGCTCACTGGGACACCATCCAGCGGATTGCCGTCTCTTTGGCTCAGCGCAAGACCAGTCAGGCCAGGTTAGTGCGTAAACTATCCGGTTACAAGCACAATCACCCATTACTGGAGGCATTGACCGAATATAACCGGCTGCTGAAAGCCCAATATCTGCTGAACTACATTGACGACGCCAGCCTTAGAAATCACGTTCAGCGAGCGTTGAACCGGGGTGAAGCCTATCACCAGCTGAGACGGGCGATTAGCCACGTCAATGGCGACCGATTCCGGGGTAATAGCGATGAGGAGATCCAGATCTGGAACGAAAGTGCCAGACTGGTGGCAAATGCCATCATCTACTTCAACTCAAAAGTGCTCAGTAATCTGCTGGACAGCTTTGAGGATCAAGGCAATGCAATGTCTCTGGAAACAGTAAAGCGGGCCTCACCTGTAGCCTGGGAGAATATCAACCTCCGGGGTAGATACACATTCGCACCGACAGGTGAATTGCCAAAACTTGAGGATTTAATGGAATCGATTGATGGCTACCGGCCGACAATCGATAAGTAATGGGCCTCCAGAAACCACAGCTGGCGCGGCCTGCAGCGGTTTTTGCAATATTTGGAGGCAAAATCCCTAGGACCCCATCAAGGAAGCCCGAACCATCACCGGAGCGCCGAGGGTGGTCAAGGGCAAGGTCATTATCGGTCACGGTGGGGCTGAATACGGTGTACGCGGTTTTGTCGCCGCCTATGATGTGGACAGTGGTGAGGAGGCATGGAAGTTCTACACTGTACCTGGCAATCCTGCCGATGGTTTTGAAAATGACACCATGAAAATGGCTGCCGAAACCTGGACTGGAGAGTGGTGGAAGCTGGGTGGTGGTGGCACTGTCTGGGATTCTATGGCTTACGACCCTGAGCTGGATTTGCTTTATTTCGGGGTGGGTAATGGCTCACCATGGAATCAGGCGGTACGCAGCCCTGGAGGCGGTGACAATCTATTCCTTTCCTCTATTGTGGCCGTGCGCCCTGACACAGGGGACTATGTCTGGCACTACCAGACAACACCGGGGGATACCTGGGATTACACCTCGACTCAGCAAATTACTCTGGCGGACCTGGAGATCGAAGGCACTTTACACAAAGTAATAATGCACGCGCCCAAAAACGGCTTCTTTTACGTGATTGACCGAACAACCGGTGAGTTAATTTCTGCCGAGAATTTTGTCCCTGTTACTTGGGCTAAGGGCATTGATCTTGAAACTGGGCGCCCCATTGAAAACCCCGAAGCGCGTTATGGCACTGGTATGGCAGTGGTCACCCCACCACCGTTTGGTGGTCATAACTGGCACCCTATGTCTTACAGCCCTGACACCGGCTTGGTTTACATCCCTGCTCATGAACTGGCTTTTACCTACAAGGCTGATGTCGATGCAGCACACAATGAAGATGGCTTCAACGCCAAGGTAGATTTCCGGGCGGGTGAGCTTCCGGCTACGGAAGCCGAACGCCGGGCATTGACGAAGCAGAATATTCGGGCCAAGTTACTCGCCTGGGATCCTGTAAATCAAAAAGAAGCATGGAGTGTTCCCTATGGGCGAATTTGGAATGGCGGTACTCTGGCAACAGCAGGTAATTTGGTTTTCCAGGGCCGGACAGATCAAACTTTTGCGGCTTTTAATGCCCGCAGTGGCGAGCTTCTGTGGCAAATACCAATAGGCAGTGGCATCGTTGGTGGGCCGGTTAGTTATGAGGTTGAAGGCGAACAGTATGTCGCGGTTTCGGTAGGCTGGGGTAGCGGTATCCATATCATGGCGGGCTATTTGATTGGCCCTAAAGCGGGCCCACAGGAGGGCCGGGTGGTAGCTTTCAAAGTTGGAGGAAAAGCCGAGCTGGGAATCAATCAGCCACCACCGCGCACATTGAATAAACCGCCGGTTCAAACCGCCTCTGATGAAACGGTTCATCGTGGTGGCGACCTTTACTATAGCCACTGCTGGATGTGTCATGGCGATGCTGTTATCAGTTCGGGGGTAACTCCCGATTTGCGTTATTCGGGAACCCTGGGTAATGAGACATTTTATTCATTTCTCTTTGAAGATATCTCCCAGCGGGGCATGCCTAATTTTAGTGACCGGATAAGCCGAGAAGAAGCAGAAGCCATTCACAGTTATGTGCTGGACAAGGCCTGGGCTGCCTGGAACGACCCAGACACAGAGAAGACCGGAGAATAAACATGAGCGACTACAAATTATTGATCAATGGTGCGTTGGTGGATGGCGATGACAGTTTCGATGTCATCAATCCGGCCACCGAGCAGACCGTCGCTGTCTCACCCAGAGCCTCTATCGCCCAGGCCGATGCTGCTATTGCCGCTGCGAAGGCCGCGTTCCCCGGCTGGTCGCAAACCCCTTTCGCCGAACGCAGCGCCCTGCTCAATCAACTGGCCGATACCATGATGGCAAATGCCGAAGAGTTGGCTCGGGTGCTGACTCAGGAACAGGGCAAACCCCTGGCAGAGGCCATGCAGGAGATCGGCTTCACCGAGGCATTTATCCGTCACCTGGCTTCCATTGAGTTGCAACCGGAAGTGCTGTTTGACACCGACGATCGCTGGGTGGAAAAACGGCACAGCCCCCTGGGCGTCGTTGTGGCGATTGCACCCTGGAACTTCCCTCTGCTGATATTCACCTTCAAGCTGGCCGCCGCCCTGATCACAGGCAATACGGTGGTGGGAAAACCGTCACCGACGACCCCGCTGACGGCGCTGAAAATGGCCGAATTCTGCAAGGCGATATTCCCGGCGGGGGTGGTGAATGTGGTAACCGATCTGAACGACCTGGGACCGCACCTGACCAGTCACCCGGATGTGGCCAAAGTGAGTTTTACCGGATCCACAGCAACTGGCAAGAAAGTGATGGCTTCTGCGGCGGATAGCCTCAAGCGTATTACCCTGGAGCTGGGTGGTAACGACGCCGCTATTGTTCTGGACGATGCAGACATCGATGCGCTGATCGAGCCGCTGTTTAACTATGCCTTTATGAACTGTGGTCAGGTCTGTCTGGCGATAAAACGGATCTATGTGCCAGAGAGGCTGTACGAGAAATTGGTAGCGGGCCTGTCTGCACTGGCAGCTGCTGTAAAAGTAGGTAATGGCCTGGAAGAGGGTGTCCAGATAGGCCCCCTGCAGAACGCCATGCAATATCAAAAGGTGCGGGAGTATCTGGCCGATGCCAGGCAGCATGGCGAGGTGGTGGCGGGTGGTGAAGTGCCCGAGGGCCCCGGATTTTTCATCACCCCGGCGATTGTCAGCGGGCTTGCCGATGGTCACCGCCTGGTGGATGAAGAGCAGTTTGGTCCGCTGTTGCCAGTGGTACGCTACAGCGACCTCGATCAGGTGATTGAGGCGATCAATGCCGGCCCGAACGGGCTGGCCGGCTCTATCTGGTCTGCGGATCTGGAGCGAGCAAAAGCGCTGGCCTACCGTATTCACACCGGCACCCTATGGATTAACCATCACCTGGATTTTGGCCCTCATATCCCCTTCGCCGGAGCCAAGCAATCCGGTATTGGCGTTGAATTTTCTGAAGAGGGGCTGAAAGAGTTTACCCAGTTACAGGTTGTGAACCTGGCCCGGTGAATTCGCCAACAGTGAAGTTGGCGTTTCATCATTAGTTGTTCGTCCCCACAGGCCCGTGGGCCCGTGGGCCCGTGGGGAGGATACTAGAACTGATAAGTTAGTTCAGCCCCATAGGTTCGCGGTGGCGTCAGGTAATTGCTTTTCACACCGAGAAGCTCAACGCCGAGATTATAGTAGACCTCGTCTTTTAGATTGCGTCCATAAAGGGATAATTTCAGCTTCTCGTTAGCACTGGTGAAAGCCACGCTGGCGTTGTACAACTCGTACGCCTTTAACTCTATGGTATTGAAATCATTACCATAGGATTCACTGACGTATGAGTAGGATAAGCGCCAGGAAAGGTAGCCAAGATCCCCCAAGGTCATGTCATAGGTTGCCGCCAGATTTGTGGTGGTCTCCGGCACCATGACAAACTTCAGTTCATCTGCAGATTTTCCTGTGGCTTCCTCCGCTGCATCGAATTCATCGTATGTGGCATCGGTCCAGCCTACTGATGCTTCCAGTACCAGATTGTCGGTGACCGCTGCCATTGCCTCTACTTCAACACCGCGCACCGTTGCCGAGGCAGCGTTCACAATCTCCTGAACCGCGTTTTCAGTCAGTGTAGTGCGCTGTAGATCATCATACTTGTTATTAAATGCCGCGAGGTTTAGTCGGCCACGACCATCCCACAGGGTCGATTTGAGTCCGATTTCAAAGGCATCTGCAACTTCCTCATCGTAAGGCCCTGGGGTGGAGTTACCTGATAAGTCTGTAAATCGGGCGTTATAACCGCCACTGCGAAAACCCCTGGTATACGATGCGTAAGCCATCACATCATCATTGATGTCATAGGCAAGGCCAGCCTTTGGTGTGAAATTTGACCAGCTTTCACTGTCGCTGAAGAATGGCCGACAGTCATTGAAACTTGTGTTTTCCTCGAACGGAGTTCCTTTGGTAGCGCAATCGCCTGTGGCCGCTGGATCACCGATCAAGCCAATTTCTGCATCCTTGTTTTCTTGCGTGTAACGACCGCCGAGGGTCAAGCCCAGGTTTTGGCCTAGTCTAAAATCTGCCTGGGCAAACACGGCTGCGGTATCGTGATCGATGGTGGAAACGCCCCGGCGATCGACCGCATCTACCAGTAAGCGTCGTTCTGCGTAGGTGTACGTCTGATCGAAGTAGTAGGCGCCTGCAGTCAAGCTCGTGGTATCGGACAGGTCTCCGGCCCACCTTATTTCCAGGCTGCTCTGATCCTGATCAAACGCTGTGTCCTTAAAGTGGATTCGAGTATCAGTCCAGCCATCCACGTCGCTAGTCACGTCTTGTTCAACATCACGATAGCCGAAGACCGAAGTCAAAACGCCATTACCAAGATCCCAGTTGCCTTCCAGCATGACATTGAACCACTCCAGGTTATTATCACCATTTTCATTCTGGTAAGTCAGTCGGTCCGAGTAGGGATTACCTATGCGAACACCATCCACTTCAAACGCCTGGCCACCAACGCCATCGGTGTCCATTTCTCCGTACTCAAAAATAGCGGCGCCGTTAAAGCTCTCTCCGGTATATGTCAGTGCCGGCCTGACTAGTAGAGAACTCGATTCGCCTTGCTTCCCACCCAGTGTTTTGTTGTCGAAGTAGCCGTCGTGCTCCTTGTACATCACGGCTAGCTTTCCACCCACCTGTTCGGTCAGCGGGCCACTCAGGGAGGCAGCCAGGTCAGTCAGATTGTAGTTGCCTCCACCAACCCGAACTTTACCTTCAAATTCATCACCAGGGCGGACCGAGCGCATAACCACGGCGCCACCGGTCACGTTGCGCCCAAACAGAGTTCCCTGGGGGCCGCGAAGAATCTCTATGGTGTCCAGGTCAAACAAGTCTGTGACCACACCAAAAATAGTGCCATAGGATATACCGTCCATGACCACGCCAACTGCGGGATCTGCTGAAGGTACACTCTGGCCAACGGTACCCATACCACGGATAACAAAATTGGCGACACCCGGAATGGTACCCACAGGCGAAAAATTGGCGTTTGGTGTGCTCAAGCCGATATCGGTCAATGTGACGGCGTGCATCGCCTCAATTTTTGCCCCGCTCATTGCGGTAATCGCTATGGGTACATCCTGAACGCTTTCAGCGGCGGATTTTTTCTGTGCTGTTACCAGTACTTCTTCTATCAATGCGCTGGCTGGAGACGGAGCAATTTCAGCACCAGCTCCAGATGCGGCGAACAGTGTGCTAAGAAATGCGGCGAGTTTAGTTTTCTTCACTGGGTGTTTCCCCTCGAGATTACTGTTTAGTTTTATGATTAAGTTGCCTTGATCACTAACAGTAAACTGCAAAGGGGTATCCTTGAGCAGAAGCACTATGGCCTCGCTTGCAGTGTATTCCCCAGTAAGCTCATTTGTCTTGTACTGCTTCACCTCATCGAAAAGAAAAAGCACGCTTCTGTTAGTGACCTTGGCATACTCGGTCAGGGAAACATCAGCACTCTGGGCAGGAATATGAAATGAAAAGACTGTGTGCTCTGGTGTGCCATCTGTTGCCTGGCAAACCGCAACCGCCATCCAAAAAGCGACTATACATTGGAGCAAATGGCTCGGGAATTTTCCGCCCAGCCAATACGATTCTTTCAATATCCAGCAGAGATTGCTGTATCTCCCTCGTATTGGTAGACAGATGAACAAGAAAAACCCCCCATCTCCGCTGCAATTATTTTTATTTTGTTAAGCCAGGTCCCTGAGTCCCCCGCGGTAAGCAGATTCAGCCGCTGGAAGAAGTCGGTTCTCGGGATGCGAGATGAATAACGCCTGCCGTATCCCTTTTCACCTCAATATTAAAACTACCAGACAGCACGTCAAGCAATTCATCAATGTCCCCGAGTTGGAAATATCCTCCCACGCGGATATCACCAACCTGAGTATCGGAAAACTTAAAAGTGTAGTGCGTATGGCGACTTAGCTCTCTAACAACCTGAGAGAGGGGTTCGCCTACAAACTGGACTTTGCCCTGTTGCCACAACAGTTTACGCTCTATTTCTGGTGCCTCGACAAAGCCCACAGACTCAATCTGGTGTTTGCTGATAATAGCGATTTGACCTGCTTTGAATTGTTGTCCCCGCTCGTGTTGCAGCTGCGTTCTCCCCGGGGAGGCCACTTCGGCCGCACCGACATGAATCTCTACAATACCTTCGGTAACCGTCACTTCGAGCCTGCCACTACTGGAATCGACGTTAAATGCTGTACCCACGGCCACGACACGGGTATCACCCACCTCCACCACAAACGGGCGAGAGGGATCCGGTTCGACGTCAAAGTGCGCCTCTCCCTTTATCAGTGCGACTCTTCTTATGGCGTCATCAGGGTCAAAAGTCGCCTCTATCTGGCTGTCCGTGTTGAGCATTGCCTTTGAGCCATCTGGCAATACCGCAGTTCTGTACTCGCCCACCGCTGTTACTGTCTGGTGGACATAGGTGGAGGGCTGATCAGTTCCCGGGTAGATCAGGATCAGCATAGCCGCGAACACCGCTGAGGCGGCTATTGCGCCTAAACCAAATCCTTTGGAGGGGAACCAGGTAGAAACTGTGGGCGTTGTTGTTGACACCTTCTGTGGTTGCTTTCGCGGAAACATATCGGCAAGTTGTGCAAGTTCGTCCAGGTCGTCCCAGGTATCAGCACACTCAAGAAGCGCTTTCGAATGGGCCGGAGATTCGGCAAGCCATTGATCGAGCGCTTCACGATCAGCCTCTGACATGGTATCGGCAACCATTTTTGCCACCCATGCCGAGGCCTGGTCCAATATTAGCGCCTCTTCTGGAAATTGAACTGCGGTTTTCATAGCCTGATCTTCCTTGGCTCGTTAGCGATACCTGATTTCTCTTTAATCATCTCTTCATCCAGCGAAGCAAAATACTTCACGCAATGCTTTATTCCTTTGGTGATGTGTTTCTCAATGGTTTTCTCCGATATGTTCATCTCTAGGGCAATCTCTTTGTGAGAGTATCCGTACACTTTCTTGAGGACGAACACTTTGCGGCACTGGGGTGGCAGTGTCCTTACAGCAATACACAAATCGAGAAAACGGTTCTGCGAGGCCACTTGATCTTCAACCTGGGTGCTATCAGGTATGACAATCTGCTCGACATTTTCACCCATCTGCTGTGCATTTTTTTCGTAATATGAGTTGATATGGTTTAAAGCGAGATTGCGGGCCGTCTTCGCCAGGAAGGCCTCGGGGTTGTCGATTTCGGCTTTTTTGGCGGCACAATAGGTGTTGATGTAGGCGTCCTGAAGAATGTCCTCTACATCCTCAGGGCGCTGTGTGATCCGACGCACCGTGCCCTTCAGTCGATCTTTCACGCGTATGTACGCCAGTGCAATCTGGTCTTCTTTCATACTGTGATCAACTCTCAGGTAGCATTTTCTTCACCATTCTACTATCAATTAAGCACCGGGCAAGGCATCGAAGAGTTGGTGCATGATAGAGCGATCGTCAGGTTCTATTTTTCCAATAGAGCTTTCTCATATCCAGAGTTCGCCGCGTGGCCGGTTGGTAGTCTCTTGGCGACGCCCCGGTGAGACGCTTAAACGCTCTGGTAAAGGACCTGGGTTCAAGATAACCCAGCTCTTCAGAAATTTCCTGGATGGAGTGTAAGCCACTGGACAACATGTTGATCGCTTTGCTCAAGCGGTATTCATCCTTGATGCGCTGAAAATTGTAACCCTCCTGTTTTAGCCGTTTGTTCAGCGTCTGCGGCGTGATCGAATACGAGCTTGCCACTTGGTGTATGGATGGAATACTGGGATGACGGGCTTCAAACTGGCGCCGGATATTAGCCACAAGTGAGGTGCCATCAGATGGGATGGTGATGATATCCAGAGGAGAGCGGTTGAGGAACTCACGAAATTCTTGACCTGATCGGATCATTGGTTTTTCGCAATATGAGAAGTCGTAAATGATCTGATTCATCGGTTGATTGAACTTCAGCTTGCAGGGAAAAACGAGTCGCAGCTCTTCAATGTAGGAGGGTTGGGGATAGTTCAGTTTGACTTCTTTGAGTGTGATGGCCTCGCCAATAGACCAACTGGGAAACCGATGCCAGATAGTCATCCAGAACTCAAGATAGAAGTGGTCTGGATCGAGGCTCTCATCTGAAAACGTAAAAGACTGAACCAGGCTGCCGGACTTGATGGTAAGGTCCATCTGGATATCGCGCGTAAACAGGTTGTAAAAGTGCACCGCTTTCTTGAGTAGATCAAACAATTTGCTTTCATGACGCACCTGGTCACACATCAGGGAAAAAACCCCGTTGGGGCAGGGGTTGGTGGTAAAGCCCATGAACTCATCCTGCAGCTTTAGCCAGATGAGTTGGACCAACTGAACCAATTTTTGGCCATCGATCCGCGCATCTTTGTTAAACAGGTCTTCCGCTGCAATACCTGTTTCGCGGAGCAGTTCTCGCTGAGGGATGCCATGGCGCAGAGCGCCACCCATTGCTGCCTGTATATAATGAGAACTTACTGTCGCCATATCCAGGTCATCATTATATAAAAATCTATAAATATCAATAGTATAAGTAAATATCACCAAGTCTCATATTTAAAAAATGATACCTAAATTGAGATTTATTGACCTTCTTCTTGCTGTCGTTTTTTGCCAGTATGCCAATTGCAGGGCAGACGGGGACAGGTGTTGGATTCTCCTGAGCGGCTATGAGGGAGTTCACTCAGCATCAGGCCGTGTGTCAGCTAGCATGTGAGCTTGTCGGGCTGAGTAAATACTTTCGGGAGAGAGCAATTCTATGCGAGTAGCTGATTATTTCGACCGCACTGCATCCATCAATCCCCAGCAGGAGGCCTTTGTCGATATCGACCTGGACCGCCGGCTCAGTTATCAGGATGCGCGTAACTTCGCCCACCAGGTGGCTGTGGTGCTGACGGAAAAACTGGGCCTGGCCGCCGGTTCCAAGGTGGCCGTGTACAGCCCCAATGACAGCCTCGCCTTTCTGGCCATCGTCGGGGTCAGTCGCGCCGACATGGTCTGGCTGCCGCTCAATTTTCGCAACGCCCTGGCCACCAATGCCCAGTTGCTGAGTTTTTTTGGCGCCGACGTGCTGATCTTTCACAGCCAGTTTGAGGACAGTATCGCCGAGATAAAATCACTGGCCCCGGATATCAAGCACTTTCTCTGCCTGGATGGGGATTCCAGCCAAGGCGATTCCCTGCGCAGCTTATTCAGCGACGGCCCGGTTAGCTACGACAGCGGCCCGGAGGATCCCATGGCGACCACCTGGATGTTGGCCACCGGCGGCACCACGGGTCCCTCCAAAGGGGTGGAGCACAGCCATCACAGTGTCGAGGCGACCATCAACCTGCAAATCCTGGGCGCTGTAATCAGTCCCAATCCACGGTACCTGGTAATTGCACCGATGACGCACGCTGCGGGCTATATGATCCCCGCCTTTGTGGCGCGTAATGGCACGGTGGTGGTGTTGCCGGAGTTTGAGGCCGGCAGGGTGCTGGAGACCATTGAAGCGGAGAAGATTACCCACCTCTTCTTGCCGCCCGCAGCCCTGTACGGCATGCTCGATCATCCCGATGCAGCTAAGTATGACTACAGCTCACTGCAAGCATTCTATATTGGCGCCGCGCCTACAGCACCGGAGCGCTACAAGGAAGCAGTGGCCAGGTTCGGGCCCTGTATCACAGAAATTTACGGCCAGACAGAAACCATGTTTCCCCTGCTGTATAAGTCCACTGCCGAGTGCCTGGACGACAAGGGCGCCTTCCGCGAAAGCGTACTGCGATCGGCCGGGCGGGTCTGCCCCGGTTGCCGGGTGGAAATCATGAGCGAGGACGGGCAACTTCTCGGGCCCAATGAACCGGGCGAGATCGTGGTGCGCGGCAGCAGCGTCATGAAAGGGTATTACACCAACCCTGAAGCGACGGCGGAGGTCTCCAGGCACGGCTGGCACCATACCACCGATGTCGGTGTGAAGGATGAAGAGGGCTACATCACCATTGTCGATCGCATCAAGGACATGATTATCAGCGGTGGTTTCAATATCTACCCGGTGGAAATCGAGAATGTCATCAATGGCATGGCGGAGGTGCAGAACTGTGCTGTCATCGGTGTCCCGGACTCCAAGTGGGGCGAGGCGATCAAAGCAGTTATTGTATTGCAGGAAGGCAGCAGCCTGGAGGCCGAATCGGTGATGGCCCTGTGCAAGGAGAAACTGGGCAGCATGAAGGCACCCAAGTCGGTGGAGTTCTGGGATGCGCTGCCACTGAGCCCGGTGGGCAAGATACTCAAGCGGGAAATCCGCGATCGTTTTACCGGGCAGACCTCATGAGTGAGCAGGCGCTACTGTATGAAAAGGACGGCGCTGTTGCCCGCCTGGTGTTGAACCGGCCAGAGGATATGAACTCCCTCAACCTGGCGATGGTTTCCCTGTTTGAAAACTACCTGCCGGAAATTGCTGCCGATGACGGTATTCGGGTATTGATTGTCACCGGTAACGGTCGTGCTTTCTGTGCGGGTGCGGACCTGAAGGAAATCCGCCAGGGTCTCGATGAGGTTCAATATGGCGAGCCCGACTTTCTCGACCGCTTGCTGAGCCAGGTTTTTCTGCCGCTGCACAACTTTCCCAAGCCGGTGATTGCTGCACTCAATGGCATCACCCTGGCCGGTGGGCTGGAGCTGGCCATGTGTGCCGACCTGGTGGTCGCTTCCGAGGACGCGAAAATCGGCGATGCTCACGCCAACTTCGGGGTGTACCCCGGTGGTGGCGGTGCCTCGGTGCTTCCCCGCCTGGTGCCACTGAATGTGGCCAAGTACCTGTTACTGACGGGGAAGACCCTGTCGGCAGAGGCCATGTGCCAGTACGGCTTTGTCAATGAGGTGGTGCCAGCGGACGAGCTTCAGTCGGCTGCCCAGGCCCTGGCGCAACATATCGCCGGCAACAGCCCCATTGCCATGAGCCGCATGCTGTCGGTGGCTAATGCGGCACTGGATAAAAGTCGCGACGATGCCCTGCTGCACGAGCAGTTTGAGTTCCGTCGCCACCTGCGATCCTGGGATATGCAGGAAGGACTCAGCGCTTTTGCTGAGAAACGCAAACCCGAATTCAAAGGGCGGTAACCCCCATGAGTGACATTTTTATTGCCGGTGTGGGCATGACCCAGTTTGGGCGCCACCTGGATCGCAGCTACAAGGATCTGACACGGGAGTCGGTTGAGCAGGCGCTGGCCGATGCCGGTGCCGAGAAATCCCAGGTTCGCCAGGCCTATTTTGGTTCCTGCGTGGTGGGATTTATGCAGGACCAGCACATGATCCCCGGTCAGGTGGCCCTGCGCTCCATGGGCTTTGAGGGCATTCCCATTTTCAATGTGGAGGGCGCCTGTGCCTCGGCGACTTCCGCGCTGTACCTGGCGGCACAGGCGATACGCGCGGGCAGTTGTGACATTGCCCTGGCGGTGGGCACAGAAAAAATGAACAGCCCGGACAAGGCGCGGATGTTTGCGGCCTTCGATTCGGCCTGGGATGTTTCCTGTGTCGAGCACAACAAGGAGATCCTGCTGCGTATGGGGGAGGGCATTGACCCGCCGGCCGGCTCACAGTCGCAGAAGCCTTACAGCATGTTTATGGATGTCTACGCTGCTTTCTGCAGGCTGCACATGAAAACCTTTGGTACCACACAGCGTCAGATTGCCTCGGTGTCGGCCAAGAACCACAGTCATTCGGTGCATAACCCGCTGTCGCAATACCAACAGCCTTACAGCATTGACGAGGTAATGCATGCGCCGCCGATCACCTATCCCTTGACGCTACCGATGTGTGCGCCCATCTCCGATGGCTCGGCGGCGGCGGTCATCTGCAACAGCCGGGGTCTGGCCAGCTTGAACGGCACGGCATCGCGCGCCGTGCGCTTGCTTAGCAGCGTGGTTCGCTCCGGCAGCAGCCGCGGCGCGGATGAGTACAAAAACCACCTCACCGCGCTCGCTGCGGCCGAGGCCTATGAACAGGCCGGCATCAGCCCTGCAGAGGTGGATGTGGCCGAGGTGCACGACGCCACCGCTATGGGCGAGATTATCCAGGCGGAGAACCTGCAACTGGTGCCCTATGGTGAAGCGGGGCCAGCGGCTGAGCGCGGTGACTTTACCGTGGGCGGCAGAGTGCCGATCAACCCCTCGGGTGGACTGGAGTCAAAGGGGCACCCTATCGGCGCCACCGGTCTGGGCCAGGTCTACGAGTTGGTGACCCAACTACGCGGTGAGGCCGGGGCGCGCCAGGTGGCTGGCGCCCGGGTTGCGGTGCAGGAAAACGGCGGCGGTATTTTCGGCGTCGAGGAAGCGACGGCGGTCATAAATGTATTTTCCAAGTGAGCAAGTGCGATGATGAACTTTAATCGAAGCGAAGAACAGAATATGGTGTTGGAGAGCCTGCGCCGATTTCTCGACGCCGAGGTCGAGCCGGCATTTCTTGAGCACGGCGAGGGGTTTATCCCGCGGGACAAAATGCAGGCCTGGGTCAAGCAGTTTACGGACTACGGCATGATCAAGGCGCCGCACGATGAGCAGTGGGGCGGGTTCGGCATGGACTGGTTGACCCACCTGATGGTGTTTGAGGAAATTGCCTACACCTCGCTGGACCTGGCCACGCCGGGTTTTATTAATTGTGTCGGCGCTGAGATGTTGAGCCAGCTGGCTTCGGCTGAGATGAAGGAAAAGTACCTGGCCGATGTGCTCAACTGTGACAAATTCATTGCCCTGGGTATCTCCGAGCCGGATGTGGGCTCCGATGTTGCGGCGGTGAAAACCCGGGCGGTGCGCGAGGGTGATCACTGGGTCATCAACGGGGAAAAGACCTGGATTACCAACGGTGAGTACTCAGATCTGCTGATTTGCACCTGCCGCACCGGCGACAACGAGATCAGCCATATCCTGATTGATCGTGAAGAACACGGTTACGACGTGATGGGAATCAAGAAACTGGCGCTCAACGGCCAGTCCACGGCGCAGATTTTCCTGTCCGATGTTCGGGTGCCGGTGAGCAATACCCTGGGCGAACAGGGCCAGGGCCTGAAAAATACCATGAAGCTGTTTGAATACGCCCGCTGCCACATGGCCATGTGGGGCGTGGCCACTGCGCGCCGGGCCCTGGACGAGTCGATAAAGTATTCCCAGGAGCGCTCACAGCACGGTAAGCCGATCGCGGGACACCAGTTGATCGCCGACAAACTTGCCACCATGGCCACCCAGGTTGATGCCGCAAGACTGTTGGCCTATCGCGCTATTACCCTGGTGGAGAGTGGCATCCGCGCCGACAAGGAGTGCTCCATGGCCAAGTGGTACGGCACTGAGATTGCCGTAAACGCCACCCGGGACGCGGTGCAAATCCATGGGGGCAATGGTGTGACCAAGGAGTTCGTGGTGGAGCGCCTGGCCCGCGAGGCCCTTATCAGCCCGATACCGGATGGCACCACAGAGATCCAGAAGTTGCTGATTGCCCGCTGCCTGACGGGCATCCAGGCCTTCAAGTAATGGCGTGCCGGCCGCAGGGAATTGACTCACAGTACAGGACTAGCCGATGAATCTAGAAAACAAGGTAGTGGTAGTGACAGGTGGCGCCTCGGGCCTGGGGCAGGCGGCCGCCAGGCACCTGGTAACGCAGAAGCAGGCAAAAGTCGCGATACTCGACCTGAACCAGGACGCGGGCGAGCGCACGGTTGCCGAGCTTGGAGAGGAAAACGCGCTGTTCTGTCAGGCTGATGTGACCTCTGAGGAGAGCATCGATGCCGCCATTGCCAAAGTGATGGAGAAGTTTGGCGCCATCCACGGCAATATCAACGCGGCCGGCATTCCCCTGCCGTGCAAACTGCTGGATCGGGAGGGCAAGGCCAGTGGGCTGAGCAAGTACGCCCAGGTGATCAGCATTAACCTGTGCGGCGTGTTTAACGTGATGGCCAAGTGTGTGGAGCAGATGGCCGGGAATACGCCGGAGCAGGGTGAGCGCGGCGTGGTGGTGAATGTGTCATCCGGCGCGGCCTTTGAAGGCCAGATCGGCCAGCTGGCCTACAGTGCCTCCAAGGCCGGGGTCAACGGCATGAACCTCCCGGCCGCCCGCGAGTTGGGTGGCCTGGGCATAAGGGTAAACTCTATTGCTCCGGGGCTGTTCGCCACGCCGTTGATCAAGGGGCTGGACCAGAAAGTGCAGGATTCGCTGATAGACATGGTGGAGGCCCCGAAACGCATGGGTGAGCCGCAGGAGTTCGCCGAGGCATGTGCCTTCCTGATGGAGAGTGCCTATATGAATGGCCGGGTGCTGCGCTTTGACGCGGCGACGATTCTGCAGGCTAAATGAGATTGATACGGGTTCCAATGGTGTTGCTCTATTCGTAGTCGTGATAGCCTTGAACTGGAGTAAAGTGGTGTCAGGAATGGCGCCACGGCCATCCAGCTAGAAGCAGCGCGCAAGCTTTTGCGCGGCCAGTACGAGACTACGGACCATTACGTGACAATTAAAAGTCGTCTGCGACGCTATGGGGTGAGGTTGCGGGATTTGTCCAGCGCCCACATCAAACCGCGGCTACCTTCAGTACACTACTTTCTCTTCTATCGACTTCGCAGGTACCTGAGCGGCCTGAACGCATCGTTTACCGAGGGCGCTGCCCTGGACCTGTCGGTGCTGACCACAGCCGGTGCCTGGCCCGGTGAATCGGGCTCGCCCCTGGTGAGTGTTATCGTTCCCGCCTACAACCACGAACAGTATCTCGGCCAGCGCCTCGAGTGCATTTACGACCAGACCTACCCCAACGTCGAAGTCATCCTGCTCGACGACTGCTCCAGTGATGGCAGTGCCGATGTCCTGCGCGACTGGGCCGGCCGATACCCGGAAAAAACCCGGCTACAGCTCAACGAGACTAATTCCGGTAGCCCCTTCGGGCAGTGGGGTGTTCTGTCACATTGAAATGTACAACTTGCCGACGATCATGGCTGAGCACGATGAATACATAAAGCACTCGAAATCCGGCAGTGGGAACCGTAAAGAAATCAATCGCCGCCAGACATTCTGAATGGTTGGCAAGAAAAGTTCGCCAGGTCTGCGAAGGTGATTTTTTCTGACGAACCATATATTTTGAAACTGTCGCCTGTGATATTTCGATACCCAGCTTGAGTAATTCACCATGGATTCTGGGCGCACCCCAGCCCATATTGATTGCCTGCATTTCTCGGATCAGCTTGCGCAGGCCTCCGTCCATAGCGGGTCGTCCCGGCTTAGGGCCTCGACTTTTCCAGCGCCAGTAAAATCGGAAGCCCTGCCGATGCCAGCGTACGACAGTATCCGGATGTAGGCCGTGGAGTACTGTACGCCAGCCATCCACATAGCGTGAAAAGAGAATCCAGAACAGCTTATCCGCCACCGTAGCGCGAGGGCGTTTCACGGATTTCCGGAGCATGGTCACCTGTTGGCGCAATGCCAGATTCTCAAGAAGCAATTGACGCCGAGACTTGAACACTGAACGCAGAAACATGACCGCTAGAATAAAGAATGGCATGTTTGCCATCCTTCATCGGTTGCTAGGAATAGTCAATAAAATCAGGGCGATCGAATTTTCAGGAGGGACAGGTAGTTACTGAGCCAGATAGCCGCCATTGATTGGATAGTAACCACCAGTACAGAACGACGCCTGGTCACTGGCTAACCAGGTGATCAGGTTAGCGACCTCCCCGACCTTGCCCACTCTTCCCATCGGGTGCATCCCTATCGCGTGCTTTATCGAGCCCTGTGCATCTTTGGTCTGCCCTATAGTGCCAAGCAACGGCGTTTCAATAACGCCAGGGCCAACTGAATTAATACGAATGCCCATAGTCGCGTAATCCAACGCCGCCGCTTTCGTCAAACCGTCCACGGCGTGTTTGCTCGTGATATAGTCCGCGCAGCTCGGTGTGGCGATCTTCGAGGCGATAGATGCCAGGTTGATGATCGACCCACCGGTTGCCAGCATCTGATTTACCTGGGCTTTCAGCCCGAAGAACACCCCGTTGATGTTGATATTCATCGTTCGCTGCCAGCCCTCCGCGGATAATTCAAGCAGGGGCTTTGTCTCGCCTATCACACCCGCATTGTTGACGGCGATGTCCAGGCGGCCAAATCGCTTGACCGTGTGCTCGACCGCATTCTGGCAGGATGCCTCAGCTGTTACATTGTTTTCGACAAAGGCAATGTCTCCCAGTGAGGACAGCTCCTCAGCAACCTTCCGGCCCTGTTCGAGATTGATGTCGCCGATCATGACGCGGGCACCCTCGCGCAGGAAGGAACGGGCAGTCTCATAGCCGATACCTGACGCCCCCCCGGTGACTAATGCGACCTTGTCCTTTAGCAGTTGTGTCATAACAGTTTCCTTTAAGCTTTCTGAGATTTACCGCGCAACTATCTCCAGTGAGGTCAAAAAACTCATGCGACCTGTGGCAGACTATTCCGCCCGCCAGTTGACTTCCTGCTCGTGCCAGCGTCCCAGTACCTGCAGGTCATGGACATATGCCATGCCGCTTAGGAAGTCCGGTGATTGCGGGGTCGGGTCGACGACCACATCGAGGAGCGCCGGTGCATTTTTAAACGCCCGTTCCAAGGCACCGGGAAGGTCTTCAATTTTTTCAACCCGCTCGCCATAAGCGCCTACTGCCGTCGCGATCTGATCATAGCGGCAGGATCCTAGTTCGACTCCGACAAGGTTGCCGTTGTAATTTTCTATCTGATCATGTTTGTCAATATTCCAGCCGCTATTATTTGCGATCACCATCACCACTTTGGCATCCTTGCGTGAGCTTGTGTGGATTTCCATGGCGTTAAAGCCGAAGGATCCATCGCCGATCACTGCGACGACTTTTTTGTCCGGTTGACAAAGGGCAGCGGCGTTGGCAAAGGCCCCGCCAACACCGATGCAGCCCAGCGCCCCAGGGTCTAAAAGGGCTGCAGCATCGCTGATCGCCACTCGGGCAAAGGACAGAATATCGCCGCCGTCGATTACCGCAATGGTCTCCTCATCCACATGGGCATTCACCGCATCGATTAAAGAATATGGATGGATGCCATCGTGAGAGGGAAGTTGGCGGATCTTGTTGACCAAGCCCTCCTTCCTTTCGGCATTCCGCTGGGTGATCTCCTTATACCAGGAGCGGTCTGGGTTACTGGGGGCGATGTCCCGATTCGTTAATTGCCGCAACACTGGCGCCACATCGGCCTTGATTTCCGCATCCGCCCGCCGGTTGCCCGAGACATCGTCATCATTCCGCCCGACACGAATGAACTTAGTGTCGGCGCCAAAGATGGCGGGTGATCCAAACGCCACTTGAAAATCGAGCTTGCGGCCTAGGGTGATGATGACATCGGATTCCTTCATAGCATTGCCGCGCATCGCCGGGACATTCGCCGGATGACCTCCAGGCAAGGCGCCGCGGCTTTCCGTCGTGTCCAGATAAATCGCCCCGGTCTTTTCCAAGAAGTCCTCCAATTCCGCGCAACAGCCATGCACCTGCTGGCCTGCCAAAACCAGGGGTCTGCGGGACGCGCGCAACAAGGCGGCGGCAGCGTCCAGTTGATCTGCTTCCGGTTCCATGACCGATGGCTGCCAAGGCTCCAGCCAGGCTGGGTTTAGATCGGCCTTGGGTAAAATTTCCCGCTGAATGTCTGTGGCGAAATCGATATAAGCCGGCCCCGGCGCGCCATCACTTCCCATGGCGGCGCGAACCGTCGCGTCGAGCCGGGGCAGGATATGGCTCGCGGACCAAACCACCTCGACCCGCCGGCACAGTGGCCGGACGATCTCGGCTTGCGGTATATCCTGCATGCTAGACATGCCATCCTGGGGCCGCGGCACGCGGCCGGAGATTACCAAGACCGGGACCCGCGCCACATCAGCATTGGCGATGCCGGTCACCGCATTGGTCACTCCTGGCCCGGCGGTAGCCATGATGACCCCGAAATTGCCGGTCAAGCGAGCCTCGGCATGGGCCATGTAAACTGCGGCGCATTCATGGCGGGTATCTACGAAATCGATCCCAATGCGGACTAAGGCATCGCATATCGGCTGGATATGCCCACCAATTACGCCATAAACCCGTTTGACTCTCCGGGCCTTCAAAAATTTGGCGATGGCCTCAGCTCCGCTCAATCTGCTTAGCGGTCTTTCCGACATAAATTTTGTCCTTAAAAAAGTTAGGCGCCTCGGCGAATGTAAATGCCGTCGGCCTCCCGGTCCCAAAAGCTTTTGCCGTTATCCCCGCGCAATTCTCGCTTTAGAACCTTGCCGTTGGGCGTTTTCGGAAGCGCATCGAAAACACAGAAATAGCGGGGCACTGCGAAATAGGGCATTCGTTTTTTGCAATGCTCCAAAAAGGCCATACGGTCCAAATCACCGTCTTTTGTGACTAGACAAATCTTAATATCGTCTTCGCCCTCTCTGGCCGAAACGGCGACGGCGGCGGCCTCCAAGACGTGATCATATTCCGTTGCGGCTGCTTCCAATTCATAGGAAGAGATATTCTCCCCCCGCCTGCGGATGCGGTCCTGCAGCCGGTCGACGAAATAGTAGTAGCCGTCTTCGTCATAGCGGCCACTGTCTCCAGTGTGGAACCAAAGGTTACGCCAAGCTTTTACCGTCCGTTCGGGCATGCAGAAATATTCCATCAACATGGTCCAGGGATATTTTGGCCGCACCAAGATCTCTCCGACTTCGTTGGCGGGAAGGATGCGGTCGGTTTCCGGGTCGACGATGGCGACCTCGAACCAATCGGCGTTAAGGCGGCCGCAACTGCCCGGCCGTAGCGGATCCTCCAATCGCCGTAATATCGGCAGACTAGTTTCCGTCATGCCATAGGCCTCGACGCAAATGGTGCCGAAGCGGGCTTCGAATTCATGCGCGATGGCCGCAGGCAACGGCACCGTTACCATGCGGGTAATCTTCATCTGTCGATCCCGTTTTGATGGCTGCCGGTCAAAGATGAATTGCGCCATCACTCCTAAGAGACTGGACACTGTAGCACCGCACTCTATTGCCTGTTCAATCCACTCATTGGTGGTGAAGCGGCGGTAGAGGACAAATTTTCCGCCATTGATAAGTGTGGCATAGATCTGCATGATCTGAGAATTGCCGTGAAACAGCGGTAGGACTACCAGGAAAACATCTCGCGCCATGAGCCGTAACATGTCTCCGGTCAGCCAGGCGAAAAAATACATGTGGCCATGGGACATCAAGACACCTTTGGCTGGGCCTGTGGTGCCAGAGGTATACATAATCGCCGCCGGATCCTGACAAACCACATCAATCTTGCGAATTTCTTCCAGCAGCGCCGGCGTCACCGCTTCTTCCAAGTCATGCCATGAAAAATGGCGCCAGGGGATGTTGCTGAGGCTCTCGCCATTTACGACCACACTTTCGATGCTCTGCGCTTCAGTGGCAATGTCGATCAATGGATCAATCAGGGTGTCATCGACGATGACCATTTTGGCGCCGCTATTTTCCAGAACATGAACCAGAAATTGGCCGCGCAAGGCCAGGTTGACTGGTACCTCAACAGCACCGAGGAAGTTGATAGCAAACCAGGCAAAGACCATCTCCGCCGAATTTTCCATGATCAACGCGACCCGATCTCCGTGGCGGATACCCTGAGCATGTAGATTTGCTGCAATGGTTTCTATCTTATCAACCAACTCCGCATAGCTAAGGCTGGGCTCTCGCTCGAATTGCATGGCCGGGGCATCCGGTCGTTCTGCTGCCTGGCGGCGTAAAATAACGGGCAAGGCCCATTTCTTTTGATCGGCCAATAGGTCTGTCTGGGAAGTGGACTGAAAATCCGGGTTTATGGATTCCAAAACTTGATCCAGATCGATTTTATTTCCACTCATGTGCCTTTCTCCCATTGCCGTCACCGCAGCCTTAATTCAAGGCGGTTGCCGGATCAAATAGGGGTCCTAGGGATTTTGCCTCCAAATATTGCAAAAACCGCCGGAGGCCCCGCCATCCGTGGGCTGCAGGGGGCTATTAGTTTCTAATGCGCTGAGAAATTCGGTATCTTCTTCGACCTTTAGGTCAAAGAATGAGCAGAAACAAGCGGCTATCAATCCTCACTGCTGCCGAGGTCGAGGATCTATATGGCGTCCCATCCTTCAATGAGTCATACCAGCGATTCTACTTTATGCTGAATGACAAAGAACTAGCGGAGATATCGAGAATAAGGCAACGCAAATATCGTTGTGTGGCGATTGCTTTGCTGGGCTACTTCAAATGCAAACCGGTCCTGCTTAACCCAAGGTACAAATCAATGCAGGACGACTTGGTATTCATAGCCCGATTTCACTATAGGGACCTTACCTTCAGGCGTTTTAGCCTGAAACCTGACCAAAAATCCCGTATCTATGCGCGTGTTCTATCGATCGTCGGCGTCAGCAACTGGAACGATAAAAGACATCAGCCACAGCTTGTCGAGCACTTGTGTACCTGTGCTGAAAGCTGGGTGGAGCCCCGAGCAGTCTTTGACGCTGCAATCGAATATTTGGCTCGCCAGAAAATCGCAATTCCCGCCTATAGTACGCTGCAGAAGATCGTCAGTCAGGTTATTGGCCAGCACCAGAAACGATTGCATGACCAGATCGACGCCGCTTGCAGCCAAGGTCTATCAACTATGTTGCTCACACTGGTTTCCGGTGAAGGCCAGTTTACATTCCAGCAACTACGCCAGAGCGCCCGCAATTTTACCGGCACCGAGTTGCAAAAAGAAATAGCCGTGTATCACCATATTCAGCCGTGGATGACGGATGTGACGACTGTACTCGAGTCACTTTCTCTCTCTCAGAAAAACCAGCAACACTATGCCGAACGGGTGACTACTACGGAGCCAAACTTAAACGTCAATCGCTTGCTAACCAGCGCCTGTACTTGCTGTGCTATCTGCAGTCGCGGCACCAGCAGGGCCTGGAACGTATTGCGGAAGGGTTCATACATCACCTCCGGCAAGTGAAACAACGTGCGCATCAAATGGCCCAAGAACGGGTCTATCGGGATTGGCAAAAGGCAGCTCGCAATGTGAGCAAAGCTGCTGATATCTTACACCTGTTCGTTGATGACAGCATCGATCCTGATACGTCGTTTCAAGCTGTACAGCAACGGGCGTTCCAGTTTCTCAATGTCAGCGACCTGAACTCAGTCTGCCGATACCTGAGTAATCAGAAACAGTCGGCGGAGGAGGCATTTTGGCAGCACCTGGATACGGAGTCCACATTGCGAGCCGGACTGTTGCGTTCGCTCTTTTGCTGTCTGCGTTTTGACGGTACCGACAAAACGCGGCGGTTAGCCGGGGCCCTGGCCCAAGCTCGGTTGGATTTGGTCGCCGGTAATAGGCTCGGCGATGTCAGCATTGATCAGCGTTTACTACCGAAAGCCACACGGCCATTGCTGTCGAAACCCGATGGCAGTATAGACAAATCCAAGTATGAATGGTTTTTGTATCTGCAGATACCCAACCGCTTAAACGGCCAGTTGACGCTGCCGGAAGTCATTCGATATCGGGCGTTAGAGGATGATCTCGTGAAGCCAGAGATCTGGAAAAACCAGAAGGGGTCCTTGGTGGAGGGCACTCAGCAACCCAATATCAGCGAGGATCCGAAACGTCTGATTCCACGCATGGCGGATGAGCTGACCCTTCGGTTGCACGAAGTCAGCCACTATTTGGAGCGTTCAGATACCAGGGACGTAATTTTGCGACCGAAAGACGGCAAACATCACTGGCGGCTGCCTACAGCCAGCAAGAAGCACCTAGTGAATAACCCGTTCTTCCAGCAAATGAAAGCGGTCAGCATCGCCGATGTATTGCGCGTAGTGGATCGGGATACCGGGTTCATTGACGACTTCCAACATGTGCTGGGCTTGAGCTCGAAAAGCCGTCAGTACGAAGTGGATCTGCTGGCGATACTGATTGCCAATGCCACTAATCAGGGCATCTATGGCATCGCGCAGATTTCTGACTGCACCTATGAACAACTCAGCACTATCCAAGCGAACTACCTTCGGTTGGAAACCCTGAATGCGTCCAATGACCGCATCAACAACGCCACTACACGACTGAGTATCTTCAAGCACTACAACATTCAGGAAGATATTCTGCACGCCAGTGCCGATGGTCAGAAGTTCGAAGCCAAACGCGAGACATTCCGCACGCGGTACTCCTCAAAATACTTCGGGACCAGCAAAGGCGTGTCCGCGGTCAGTCTGAATGCCAATCATATGGCCATCAATGCCCGGGTAATCGGGGCCAATGAGCATGAATCCCATTACATCTTTGACCTGTTGATGAACAACAGTACTGAGATAGTCCCCGACATGCTCTCAACTGACACTCATGGAGTAAACCATGTGAACTTTGCCCTGCTCGACCTGTTCGGATATCGGTTCGCACCTCGATATGCCCAGGTCGGCAGGGTCATCAATGAACTATTCAACATCACCGAAGACAAGAACCAGCAAGTGCATATATCGTTGCGCAAGCCGATCAACACGCAGCGTATCATGGCTCACTGGGACACCATCCAGCGGATTGCCGTCTCTTTGGCTCAGCGCAAGACCAGTCAGGCCAGGTTAGTGCGTAAACTATCCGGTTACAAGCACAATCACCCATTACTGGAGGCATTGACCGAATATAACCGGCTGCTGAAAGCCCAATATCTGCTGAACTACATTGACGACGCCAGCCTTAGAAATCACGTTCAGCGAGCGTTGAACCGGGGTGAAGCCTATCACCAGCTGAGACGGGCGATTAGCCACGTCAATGGCGACCGATTCCGGGGTAATAGCGATGAGGAGATCCAGATCTGGAACGAAAGTGCCAGACTGGTGGCAAATGCCATCATCTACTTCAACTCAAAAGTGCTCAGTAATCTGCTGGACAGCTTTGAGGATCAAGGCAATGCAATGTCTCTGGAAACAGTAAAGCGGGCCTCACCTGTAGCCTGGGAGAATATCAACCTCCGGGGTAGATACACATTCGCACCGACAGGTGAATTGCCAAAACTTGAGGATTTAATGGAATCGATTGATGGCTACCGGCCGACAATCGATAAGTAATGGGCCTCCAGAAACCACAGCTGGCGCGGCCTGCAGCGGTTTTTGCAATATTTGGAGGCAAAATCCCTAGGACCCCGGGGTAGAACCCCGGCGGTCCTTCGGTCGGCTGTTTGGTTGCACTTACAACCTAAACCGATTGGCTGTCCGCCTCTACTACTTGCTATATCCCGCTAATACGCGATGAACCTTTTTTTTTCTGCGACTGCATCAGGGTTTAGCATGTGTGCCGGTTATGTTTGGATTGATGCAATTCGACGGGAGCGTTTGAGGCACCTTGCCGGGGAAGTATTCGTTGTGAAATTTGTAATCCCGGTCTTTTGGATTGGATCTATCGGCTGGGCCTTATCATTGTTTGCGTTGGCCGGTCTTATGCTTGGCATCTTCCAGATTGGCCGGCTGGCGTTTCAGCTGTAGGGCGCAGTTGACTCCGCGGTGTTTTTAATGAGATCGCCTATCGAGCTAGCGTCAGCAGGTATTTTGTTCGTAGTTTCGTTCGTAATCTCCGCTATAAAGCCTTTGCCACAGCCAGCGGACTATCATCAGCTAGCGGACCAAAGAACAATATTTGGTGTGCCAAACGCCATCGACGTATTCACCAACTTCCCCTACGTGGTAGTTTCTATCGTTGCATTATTCTGCGTTACTAGGCTCTACCGTGAGTCGAGGGAGGTGCTTGCGGCATTCATCTTTGGCTGTTTTTTCCTCTCTACCGCTTCGGTTAGTATCACCTCGAGTCTATATCACCTCGCACCCAATAACGTATCGCTGGTCGGGGACAGGCTCTCAATTGTTTTTTCTGCAACTTTTTTGGTTGGAGTTGCTTGCCTAAAGGTATTTGGTAGTCGAGAAACGCTGAGAGTCGTAGCTATTTCCGGCATTTATGGCGTTTCCTCGATGCTATACTGGTGTTTGACGTCAGGAAGTAGACTAGAAAATATCTTGTACTATGTCGCCTTCCAAATCTTTGTAGTTTGCTTTGTTGCCTTTTGCTGCTTTCTCCGGTGTGCGCGCTCTATGAGTTATAAATGGCTTTTGAGCGCAGTGGTTGCTTACGCTGCGTCTAAGCCATTTGAGATAAACGATGCTCAGTTTTTGGCGCTAACAAACGGGTTGATTAGTGGCCACTCGGCGAAACACTTAGTGATCGTCTTTTGTGTTTGCGCGGTGTTGATGCATATGCTTAGGTCTGGCGATTTCAGCTGCCGATCTAGCGGTTCCCCGAATGCTTAACGTTTACTTGTTCTTGATCCACAGGAGAGATTATCGACTGTTGGATTGTGACATTGCTATATGTGCATTTAAGAAAAAGGGGCATCTAAAAATTTTCAAGCGCCGTCATGAAACTGATACCTTCGAGAATTCTGATTCGGCTGGTAAGTATGGTTATGCAGGTTGAGGTCTCTTTGAGGAAGAACGTGAGTTCACAGTGAACTATGCAAGCTAAGTACTGTTTCAAAAAGACCAAATCTACATCATGGTGCAGGCTGGTTCACGGGGTTACGCGACAACGAAGTCCGAGATTTTCTGAATGCCATGTGTTTTCCCTACGGAACGTGTCAACCTCATATGGACACTTTGCTCAGCAGTTAAATTCCATTTGATGCATGCCCTGCCGCCCGCAGCGTGGGGAAGTTGACGGCATCGATGACGCCTTCGGCAATGTCCTCGTCACTGATCGGATTGATCGCGACCTCGCAGGGTGGCAGCTTCACGGTCGGTCTTCCACGAACAAAGCGTTCCGGGTTCTGGGCATAGCGTAGATCCAGGGCCGCTTGCTTTGTGACGGCTACCTCCCGATAGGCGCCGGTGAGCACCTGCTCTGGCGTGTAGCCATTGAGTCCGCTGTGGTGGTGCTGCTGGGTGTTAGCCCAGCGGTAACAGTCGTTGCACCACTGTCTGGCGTGCGTTGCACCGGTGAACCTGCCGGGGTAGTCGGGCTGGTATTTCAACGTCTTGAAGGCGCTTTCGCTGACCGGGTTGTCATTGCTGACACACAGAGCCTAGGTCTCCTTGAATTTGGTGACCTTGGGGTTTTCACCCTAAACAGCTCAGATTAAGAAATACCTGCAATAGATCGCAATGCCAGATCTTGCAAGGTTGGAGTTACGGGAGTACCTTCAAAAACTCCGCTTTTAGCAAGATACGACTCAATGTAATGACACAATTCTATGTGACAACATCGCGTACGGGCGAAAAGCAATTTGTGTTCGAGCGGGTAAATGTGCTCCTAGGATCTAACGGTACTGGTAAATCAAAGCTTTTGCAGGAAATGCAAAGCCACAGCGACGGATCTCTTCCAGGGTACACGCCCGTACGGATTGAAGGTGGTCGGGCAGTGACCATGTTTGATTCCCTAACGTTAAATAACCGGAATTTTGGAGAATTTTCGACAATTGACCAGATATTAAACGGCTTCAAGCAGAAGCGTGCTCAAACACTCACAGGGCGGTTGTTCCACGGATTAAAGGCGCTCGAACAACTTGGTGTCGATGCAAAGATTGAGCATTCTGATTCGGTCGTTAACTGGCAGGTGGAAGGTGCTAATGGCAAAATGCCAAGACTTCCGCAAGATCCAATGGATCGAGTATTCGAAATATTCAACGACATTTTTCCTACGATATCTCTGAGGTACAGACGCTCGGACAATAGGCTCCTGTGCAAAAAAAATGGAAGCGAATATGGCCCCACGACTTATCTGACGGTGAGAAGCAGGTGTTCTCGATACTTGTTGACGTAATTGAGTTGACTGAGGAGCAGAGTGTCTTGTTCGTTGATGAACCCGAACTGAATCTGAATCCTGGCCTTGCGAACCGCCTTTGGACATCAATCGAGAGCTTGCTGCCGCTTGCCGTGTTTATATACGCTACGCACAGCGTGAACTTTGCTCTTCGTGAAACTGTTCAGCGTCTGCTTGTCTTGAGTAATAACGATGAGAGCATTCAAGAATTGGCAGGATTGGACGAGCTTTCGTTCGAAGATCAGAAAGCACTACTTGGAAATATTCCCTCTCTAATTGCCCATAAAAATGCACTAATTGTGGAAGGGTATGACGAGTCTTTTGACGGGATCTTCTATCGCTGGATACTAAGCGAGCTCAACGTTGTACCGTCGCCAGTTGGTGCAAGCGAGGACGTTACGGCAATGGCGACCCGTCACGGGAAGTGGGCTCGCGTTTCCCCGGAAGTGAGACTAACCGGGATCATTGACAGAGATTTCAAATCTGACGACGCAGTGCAAAGCCTCGAAAATAAGGGGCTGATCGTACTAGGCATGCATGAGGCGGAAAACTATCTTTGCGACCCCGAACTGCTTCACGCACTTGCCGGTGCATTGGGAACACTCGAAAAACCATTGAGCCGAGCGGAATTCGAACAAGAACTTTTTGATTACTTGAATGAAAATGAACTAGAAATCTGCGCCAAACGCACGAATGCTAGACTAAATTTAAATATTCGGCCTTCAGTTCCGTCGAAAACACTGAAGAAAGTAGCTAGTTACGCTGACCTAGAGAGAGCTTTTATCGAAAACGTCAGCTCGCAAATGGCACATGCGAACACCGTTTTTGATGAACAGAGTGTGAAAGCCGCATTGGAGGATGAGCGTACCCGTCTGCAAGCTATCAAATCCGGTCGAGACGTGCACGAAGCCCTCAAGCTTCTTCCTGGAAAAGAGCTCCTCAAACGATACGCAAAATCCTTAGGACTGACAGATACGAACTCTCTTGCACGCGCAGTGAGAAAACACCTTGACGTCGAGAGTTTCCCTGCGATTGCTGTCCTCAAGACACGGCTGTATTCAATTGTGTCAGGTACCAGCAATCCATCTGCGACCAATCAAGCGCAAGCGGCGAATTCTGTGGTTACTAGCGATAACTAGGAAGGCGGGCATCAAGATCAGGCTCCTGGAATTTTTTTCAGCCCTAGTTTGATCGCGTCGGAGTGTCACTGTGTGCGTCACGCTTTTTTCCGCAGTCCTACTTACAGTAAAAGCGGCTGCAAGCATTAGTCAGACGGTCTCGAGAGCTGTAAGCGTATGGTAAACCTATTGAACTGGTCGCAAGAGGGTGCACGCTGCCTAATGCAGACAACAACGGCGAACTGCGAACCTGTTTCGAAAAACGGCATTCGGAGCTGAGCTGCCTGAGGCCGGCTAATCACGAACATGACCCGGTCAAGCTGGCAGAGCAATAATTTCTGTGTCGACCCCACTAATTTTGGCGTTCTCCATCAGGATCAGGCCCGTGAATCTCGCTAAGATGGTGTGAAACTGAGCCAAAAATCGATGCTAGAGCCTCGAGAATGACAGCGTAGCCCACGAGATTGTTACTGCACCTTTTCGAGCATTTGGGCGAGACAAACCATAATAGGGACGTCAGAGCCGGACGCGTGCACAGAATTTGTATGAAAAGTAAGCGGGGAAAAATATGATAAGTCATATCAACGAACTACGAGAAGAGGCGCTTGATAGTCTGTCCTCTGTCCTCTGTCCTCTGTCCTCTGTCCTCTGTCCTCTGTCCTCTGTCCTCTGTCCTCTGTCCTCTGTCCTCAGTCCATAGGGCAAAAGACACACAAGCCAAGAAGCTCTGGCCTGGAGCTAGAAATTCGTTTCTAGCACTTACCGCAGCAGCTTCGTTTCTAACAGCAATAGCGGCTCAGACAGGGTTGGCAAGCGCGCTAAACCTAGCGGCGCAACCTTTATACGTACCTTGTTTTTTAGCTATGGCTTGCATCTTGATTTTGGTGTTGTCGAAGCAAATCTGGTTAAACAGCCTTGGCTCTCCAATACCGGTATATCTTGCGCTTTGTATTACTTGGATATGTGCTTGTGTAATCCCCCCAGGAAGTAGTCGAGGGTTTAAGTAGAGACTTTTATGATGCTCAAACAAGGAGAGCAGAATGAGACAGTCTCGATTCACCGACAGCCAGATCCTGGCAATATTGAAGCAAGCAGAGGCCGGGGCGCCGGTAACAGATCTATGCCGGGAGTACGGCATGAGCTCAGCGACGTTTTACAAGTGGCGCGCCAAGTTTGGCGGCATGGATGCCTCGATGATGAAGCGTCTGAAGGAACTGGAAGCGGAGAACGCCCAGCTCAAGAAAATGTATGCCGAGGAGCGCATCAAGTCCGAGTTGCGTCAGGAAGCCCTCGAGGGAATGCCCATGAAGAGGGGCAGACCCAGTTGTAAGGCCATCCGCGCGGCGTGAGATGGCCAAGATTGGCATAGCAAAGCTAGATGGTGAAAACGCGCTGGTCGCTGACTAGCTGCTACGTCTGACGGGCTCAGGGATGGTAGAACGATCCGGACGTTTAACGTTATCGACGACTACAATCGAGAAGGTCTGGGAATTGAAGTGGACTTCTCGTTGCCGGCACCACGCGTGATTCGGGCATTAGATCAGATCATCGAGTGGAGGGGTAAACCTGCGGCAATTCGCTGCGACAATGGCCCGGAATATATCTCCCAAACGTTAGTGGCGTGGGCCAACGAACATCGGATTACGCTCATCTATATACAGCCTGGAAAGCCGACACAGAATGTCTACATCGAGCGTTTCAATCGAACAGTCCGGCATGAGTGGCTTGATCTTCATTCGTTCGTTTCGCTGGATCATGCCCAAGCTTTAGCCACACAATGGCTTTGGCAATACAATAACGAAAGACCGAATACCGCCATTGGCGGCGTGCCGCCCAGGCAGTTAATGATGGCGGCTTAACCCTCTACCGAAAACTGCGGTTATAAATGGGGGGATTACAGTCCCTTCGAAGACGTTAGGGCGCATTCCACTGAGGTGACTAATCTCCGTGTTACTTCCTAATCAGAACAACCGCTGGCAACGATTTAATTTAACATAACAATGATTATGCGCAGTCACACATACTGTGTAGGCGTTGCAGGGACAACTTAATCATATTCGGTGTCAGTGAGGTTTCAATCTTCGTTGTTTCCATACGGTCGAACTGGCATAGGTCCACCGGTGACTTGGTCAGACCTTGTCCGTATTTCGGTCGCCATAGCAAGTGCCCGCTAAAGTCCTGCGCGGCGGACTACTTGGCAGACAAATAAAGAATCAACTCTTCAGAGTCTTGTCGAGCTGCTCGGTGCTTGCGATCTCCGCCAAGCGTGGAGAGCCGTGATGTGACTTTTGTTTCAATCAGCTTAAAGTGCTTAGACGATGCTTCAATGACTTCAGCACCGCTAAGCCCATTACTCGCCTGCCCCGCCGGAAAAGTCATCAGTACATTTGCCCCCCTACTTGCAAGAGTTGATAAAAGCCCATCTAGTGCTGTCCGCGATTGAGTCCTCAAGCTGTAGTCTGATCTAGGGCGTTCCTCCTGTGGCGGATAGCGCCCACTCCCCTTTATGGATCCGACTTCACCTCGGGCAACGGTTTCCAAAACGTGATAGAAGCGACTGTAATGCACGTCAGAATATGGTGGGTCTAGGAAGACAAGATCATCCTCTTGAACGTCATGTGCTGCGATATTCGCATCCATCACAAAACTGCGCCCCTTTACCTTTGCATACTGCGTGCTCAAAAACAGCGCGGTTTCCCGAACTATCTTGGGTAAGTTCCGCAACCAAGCCTCTATTAGGAACGGACCCGCGGTTGGATTTGCCTTAAACGGTTGAGCCGTATGCCCCGGGGCTGCTGCACAACTACTCGCTGCTCGCACCAAACATGCAAGGGCAATATCCTTATGCTCCTTCACCTTTGGCAGTGTCCGGCGAAGGTCGTCAAGCCACATTGATTGAAGCGGCGAAAAGTAATATCCACCATACGCACTGGTTATTGGATGATTTTCTGTCTCCGTGGCAATCTTACGAGCCAAAGCAGCAGCAACCTCCGGCTCTAATGTAATTAAGCTTTCTTGGAGATCTGAAGCGGCCTTAAGCATTGCCATGTCCTGGACCGCCGATGCTCTAGCAAACCAACGACATATCCAACTGTTGTCGGCTATCGCACTGTCTCGCTCCAAAACGGACTTCGCAAGTACTACTGCAAAGGTTTGTAGGTCGACCGCAATCACCGCCTTTTGATATCGTTGAGCGATATGCGAGGCGACTGCACCAGACCCAGTGAAAAGATCATATACCTTTGGCGCCGACGCAATAGACTTATCGATTACATCGCCTAATCCATTCTTCAGCATCGTTCTTTTAGAGCCCATATACTTCAAGGACATAAGCTCCACAACGCTGCCCTTTCGAACTGCGCTACGATTGGCAGCCCGTTTGCAGCATTATTGTAGAATTCTCGCGCATCCATGCGATTTTTCGATACTACGCCCTGAAAATCTTCGACGGCGTAATTGACTTCGTCCCACAAATCAGACATTTGTGTTGGTAATGATGCGGCGGCCGCAAACCCTCGTGAAACAGCTACCGGATCCAGCCAAGGCCGAAGGTCGGAGCCGTCGACTGATCGTCCACCCATAGCGAAGGTAGCGTTCGTGAAACTTGTCGCAGCTCGTAAGAGTAGTACAGCTCGCGATATCATTGAAACGGAAGTGCTGCCATTGTCACGCGCTGAAGTAAAAATCCTTGGTTCATCTACAGACCGGTTCGCGATTAGAAATTCCAAAGAAACAGCTTGCTTTAGTGTGGATTCCAGCTCATCGAACCGACTCGCAATTGCAGACTCACCGAGTGGCATCGCATTCGCTGCGTCCACCTGTGCATTGTCGGTTTCATGGAGCATTTGTAGCGTGTTTCGTAAAAGGTGAATATCAAGCTCATCAAACCCAAGAGCGGAGGAGGGCTTGAGTAACTCCCATGTTTGCGCAATAAATCCCATATCCTCCTTAAAGTCGCCATCTATTTGATTTAACTGATGTGGGGCATAGCTTGAGATATTTCGCTGAACATGATGTTGTGTTCCTAAAGTTAAATCTAATGCCCAGTTATGTATCAAAGGTGCAACAATAGAGCTGGCTTGTCTGCTAGGCCAGATAGATCGAACGCTGTCTAAAAGGGGGACACCGTGAACCTTTACGTTTGATAAAAAAGCTTCCGCGTTCGAATCGTTACTTGCCCATATCTCGAGTGCTGGCCAAACAACTGCATGGGTTCCCGTACCCCGTTTCGTTTCCCTATTATCTTCGAGCTTTAATATTGTGCCAGCGCTATCAGTGAGAAAATTTAGCCCATTGAATATGCCAATCCCTGATGCTGCCAGGATACTCAAAGCAGCGCGGAGCTGAGCGTAGTACGCAAAATGGCGCGCCGCATGACTGTCGCGGGAAATCAACGACGAGGCTGATCTTGCGAGGAAACCCCAGCCATCTAAACAGTGGTTTGGACCTGCAGCCGCAATAAGCGTAACGAGCTGATTTTCTGTGAATCTACTCCTTGCATCGCACAGTTTCTTAATTGGAATTCCGTTTGTGTCTAAGACCTGACCACCCGTGGCAGGGTGCGGAAGTGCTAGCCAATCTCGCACTTCTTTTGCACGAAAGCTCTGTTGAGAGTTGGCTATCTGGTTGGAGCTCGCTTGTGCTACGCGACAGGGATCAAAGTTCACTGTCATTGCTATGATTGCTTGCGCAAATCTTGGCCTGCACTGGAAGCGCTTGGATCACTCGCTTCTTCGATAACTCTCAGGATGTCTTTTGTAAGTAAGGTATATCCGCCGCTTCCTCTGTAGGCACGTCGCGTCAACTCGAGATCACGATCATCTCTGACGCCTGGTCCATCAAGAGACCGCCAGTCGAACTTCACCAACGAAGATGTTAGAGATCTCAATTTACGATGAAATTCCTGGTTTTTCAAGGACTCCCAAGCTGTGTCTATATCATCCTCGCTTGTATCTGTTTCATCAAAAACGTCTACAGACCATGAGTTCAAACCCCACTGTGAAGCTTTTTCAAAAAGAATATCGTTGGCAACAGCATGTACCGCTCGTACACCCATGTCTTGGTTGAGCAGGACGCTCTTGTCATCAAGGGGGTTTCTGTCGGCTTGTCGAAATGCGATGACCCAGTTTTCTGTTGAGTTACCGATTTGGTTAGCCAAAAGGGTCCAAAACTCTAATAGCAACGCAACTTGTTGTGCTCTTGTCCATGGCAAGGGCTCACCATTTTCATCAAAGGCTGCTTGGAATAGACCATATCTACCCGAAGTTCCTCTACCAGTTCCAAAAAAAGCAGCAGTCAGCGACCTGACAAACGCGGCTTGACTGACCCGTCCAGCACCACTTTCTCCGAGCATATTTACGCGGTTGAACCATGGGCTCTGATGGTGCTTGTAAAGCCACTCCGTAATCTCCTGCGCGCGCGCTTCGCGGTACACCGTTAAATCACCGGTCTGCTCTAGCCATGTCTGATTTCTGAGCAAAGGGTAGAGATCAAAAGCGTGGCTCGGATTTATCCGCTTTGGCGAAACGTTGATCGACCAAAAGAGGTAGGCTTGCCATGCGATGTCGAGGCCATGGAAGGCGACCACTGGTAACTCGTAGTCACCGGTGAGACTATCGTCGAATGCCCAAAGACGATGTTGGCCATCAATAACTTCAAGCGGTCTAATAGCGTCTGCCTCGAACTCTGAAATGTCGGGCAACTGGAGTTCGCACACACCATTTTTTTCAATGATTACACCACCTTGTCCTAGATTAAGAACCTTGCCTCTTCTAGGGTCACCTTCTTCAAGAATGTTGACAACAATCGCGGTGGGAAGCCAACCTGGCTTTTTTAAAACTTCTCTATCGGGGTTGCGTTGATTTTCCTTCAAATCACCGTATGGGTAGCCATCCTGGACAAAACGTCTGATCCGATCGGTCCGCTTCTCATCGCGGTCTCGTTGGATACCCTCAGCATTATCTGAACTACGCTGCCGCCTGTAAACGTCGCTGTATTGTCGCAACTTAGCTGCGTTCATCGAAAACATATATAGGTTGGGTTTGGGCTTACGGCTAGGTCCTTTTACCGAATATTCGAAGTTGTCCCAGTGTTCAAGCCATTGCGTGAACTTGATCAGATGTACACACTCTCCGGCCGTGATCTTACTCATCATGTACTCTCGTCAATCGACTATTTGCTGTGTTGATCATACCAGACAAGGATTTGTTAGAAGTTCGTCGGGCGTGCCGGATGTCCCAGTTCAATCTGCGTCTGCTTGTTAGTTTTCAAATATCGTTTGATCAAGATGATGGCGCTAACACTAGGGGAGCGATCAACTATGTGTTCCCCCACAACCGCTAGATCTGGCGCATCCCTGATTCAACTCGTGATGCGAAACATAGCTTATGATTATGTACCAACCAAGAGGCAAGCATCGAAAAATATTTGGCACCCATGGCACTTCTGACTGGAAAACTTACGACAGCAGTCTTCTTGCTTACAAAAGTCAAATTTTAAAAACTATTTCTGAAATATATTGTGAACGCGAGATGACAGTAGCCATTGAGTTCTACTCGTCAGAGGATGGAAGTTTGTATTTAAAAACACGCAGAAGTACGGTGAAGCAGCTCGAGATATCATCACTGACCTAATGAAGACGAGCCAATTAGGTTTTGTAATTCGCGAGAAAACTGAATAGCTGGGAACTGACATGCGTACAGGGGGAAGTCCACCTTTCTCAGCATAGTGTTTCCGCTGGTCGAATTAGGGGGCTAGTTTTCTTGAGTACGTAACCTCAGCATTCGGAACATAGATACCTGGCTACTTTAGAGCCCAATAAACCGGTAGAATGATGACAGCTATCGCGATCACGTAGACGTTTATCACCACACCTATTGCCCTCAGCGGCTTGCCCCGTACGTTCAACCAGGACATGAGCGGTTTGATAGCCGCATAGGTTTTTATCATTGCCTCGCTCAACCCGTGTAGCCAGAACCAGACAGACGTGGAAAATGCGGTGATAACAACTGAAAGAAGAAATCGTTGCGTGTCGTGATCCATTGTTGCTAACGACTCCACCAGTTTAGCTACAATATCTGGTGCTCCTGGGCCAGAGCCTTGAATGGTCGCCCAATAAGCAACCGTAAACGCCGTTAGTGCTAGCCACAGCACAGTAATTCCCGACGTAAAGACGATATCCAACACAATTTTCTTCCTGATTGAGATGGTTTTTCCAAGAAGCCATCGCGTCTCAAGCAGAGATATGTAGTCTGCAGGCGCGTTAAGCAACAGCCCGACCATTGCAAGGAATCCAACTTGGTATTTTTTTTCCGTCACGGCTATACCAAACGCTGTTGCCACAATCATGTACAACACTACTGATACGATGGTCGATCGTAAAAAGCATCGCCATGCGAGATGGTTCTCGCCAAAGAATCGATCAAACACCATGTTGAAGTTTGGAACGTAAGAGGACAAACGGTCCTGGTTAAGCCCTAGCAGGGTGTCCGATAAAGCCTCACGCTTTTCAGGCGCCAAATCGTCATCTGCATCCTTAGTGACATGTCGAATGAACTGCGTTACTGCAAGAAGCCCCAACACCCATGCGATGAGAACGGTCATCGTGGTGTCAGGCTGAAGCGGGCCATCTGTGAACTGCACGGGCGCGGCGTTGAATCCCGCCGACTCTTCTACGAATGCGATGCTAGGCCCGCTAGTTGTCTGCATACTGTCGTCCACTGGATACAGGTCACCTTAATGAGCCAAAGAATTCATGTTAGCGTATTCAAGTCGCCCGATCAGTGCCCTATAAAATCACGGAACGTGTACGTGCTTGCTCACCGTGGCACATCGAAGCTCCGCTGGGCTACCAGAGGCGTTACTCGCGGTTCTGTTAGTGAAACGTTGCTGCGGATGTGCCTAGCGCGAATAGTCGCATTATTGTAGAAACGTATCAGGCTCACGTCAGAGGTGAGCTGAGATAACTCCTGTGGCATCGTTAGCGATTTGCGGACCCTAGACCTGGAGAACAACAGCAGTTACCTTAGGGTGATCTAATTGATGACGAGATAGGCTATGCGATCATCGCCGCTTCTACTAATCGCGCTTGTTGCAGCTCTATTCTCACAGCAGAGCGCGAGCCGGACCATTTGGCTGGCTGGTGATCATCACGAAAGCATGACCCTTGATTCGTTGTATTGTGCTGAGATATCTCCCACCACCCCAATGGCCTGTGGCACACGTCCCGACGACTGGACGCCCGCCTTCGACCTCTCCAACATTGATCTCGGTGTGTGGAATGAAGACCGTGTTAAAGATGCCGTTCGCTACCCAGACGACCCAGTTTCAGAGCTTAGATTTTCCAATCCGGTCGGGCTTGTCCGCTGGTTATGGAATGTGGGCATCGGTTGTAAGCGAATGGGAAAGGACGCTGATATCCAGACCGGCCTTCGCTGCAGCACCCACTACGGTAATCTGCAGTTTATGCATGCGATGAGTTCAGACGTTCGCACGGACGCGACGCAGACGAAAAGCAAAATCATGGCCTGGATCGATTTTTCGTTGGCGGTTCTTCAGAATCACCCTAATGCCGATGGGATATTATTCATCCAGGACATTCACTGTAACTACTGGACGGGCCAAAAGGACAATAACGGCAACCCCATTGCTGACTTGATGGTTCCTAACGGCGAGGACGAATTTCCCTGTGTGGTCAACAAGGGTTCTCCCTGGTTTGTGGGGAGTCTGTTTGCGTTTCGCTGCAACGTGAACATCTATTCCTGCGATGTCGATATGACGCCGCAGCACGTTCGAAGTAATGCCCTGGGCGCCATTTTGCACCTCATACAGGATTCCTATTCACAAGGGCATGCGCTACGCGGGAACTGTTGTGCGAACGTTCCCGATCACGCTCTGGCTGCGTATGAATGTGCCCCCATCACGCAGTTCAATGTGTATGGCCCGCAGGATAAAGGTCGCCACGGGGCAGCCGATGACGTTCCCGTCGCCGGCGAGAGCTGCGCTCAGAATTCTGGCGTGCTGGATCCCGTCGTTGCGGGCGCGCAAGTTTTTTGGTTGCTCAAGCATGGGGGTGTTGCTGAGGAAAATATCGCCAGCATCGCGGGCATGCTCAATACGCAGGTTTTTCGGCTTAGCGACACAGCCTTGCCTTCCGGCAAAGGCGCGGGGTTTTGATGACTGGGTCAGGGGTCACGGACATCCGTGTTCAGTAACCCGATGATACGAGCGGATCGACGATGGTTTTGTTGCGGGTTAGCGACGCTCACCGCCACCATGCTGATGGTCGGTTGTGCCAGCTGGGTATCCTACCCGCCCTCACCGGTGGCTTTCGACGGCGTTGAGGTACTACCTTCGTCCGAACGCCGACACGGAAGCCAAGAGGTTAGCGTTCAATTTTTTGGCACTTCAACACTCACGTTTTTCGATGGTTCGAATCGCTGGATGACGGACGGATGGTTCGCGCGCCACACGCCATTTCAAACCTTGTTCACCACGCTAACCCCTAATGAGGGACAAATCCAAGATGCCTTAGAACGTCTCGACCTGGACCCCAACGATATTCAGGCCATCATTCCCCTCCATGCGCATTTTGACCACGCCATGGATGCGCCTGTGGTTGCTGCTCATACAGGCGCTCGTCTGTATGGGGATCGTTCGATCGGGAGACTTGCACAGGCCTACAATGCTCAACAAATCAGGAATTCGGATACACCGACAGCGACAGCGACATTCTGTGATATCAGCGACAAGCGACTTATCGAAGTCGGTGACTTTCGTATCCATTTCCTCGATACCAACCATATCCCGTTCCCTTGCCCTATCGAAGCGGCGATTGGCGAAGGCACCACGGTCGAGCCTCGCGACCAGCTAGCTGGCAAGGTATGGGATTTTGAGATGGGGACGTCGTGGACGCTGTATGTGGATCACCCGGCGCATCAATTCATTGTCACAGGGACCGCCGGTCTGATGTCAGGTCTCGACGCGTACAGTGATAAAAATATCGACACGCTTTTTTTGAGTATTGGGGCCATTGGTCGTCAAGACGACGATTACCTCAAAGAATTCTGGCGAAGCACAGTGGAAACCGTTTGGCCCAAGCGCGTCGTGTTTATTCATTGGGATAGTTTTACGGGATCGACACAAGAGCCTTTCACTGGGATGGCGTCGATACTCGGATACAGTATCGGTCAGGAATCTAAGGCGAGCGCGTTCCTGCGAAAGAAAGTCGCTGGTCTGAGTCACTGTATGGAGTTCGCGACGTTGCCACGTATCGATAATGTCGTGCTTACCCGACCTGAAGGGCGCAATACGTGCGTTGATGCGCGTCCGTGAACGAAATGGATGGTTGCTATGTACATTAGTCAGACCTCCTCGGAAGCGGGAGATAAACTGCTCAGTGCTGAGCGGGAATCGAAGCAGGACACACCCGAGGTCTATGGAGAGGGGACGGGCTTCACGATTTCGCTAAGCATCCCACGCATTATTTTTAAATCATTCGTTACCGATCCAAACGCCTCCTCGCTGCAACAAATCTCACTCGCAACCAAGAAGCGAGAGTTTTATCTGACCGAGGACTGGCGTGCCTCTATCGTTAGTGATCGCTATCCTGGGCTGTCTGGCACGATTGTCGTGCCTGAGAAAACGCAAGGCGTGCGGTTTGTATTCGATGGTGCGTCCATTCCGGTTCCCTGGCTGATCAGTTTGCTGACGATCGGCGTTCTGCGCCCCTTGGGCATGTTGCTTGTCGCGTCAATTCTTCACGACTATGCCTTCAGATACGGCTATCTGACGAAGGAAACGTCTCAGGGGCATCGCACGCAATTTCCCGTACGCCGAGATGTCGCGGATGCACTGTTTCGGGACATCATCTCTACGGTGAATGGCAACCGCTTCGTTGGTTTTGTCGCCTGGTATTTCGTGCGGTTAGGGTATTGGCTACGCGTACCCTTTAACGGAGAGACTGGCCACAAGCCGGTTGTTGTTGGTCTGTCCTTTCTTTTCCTGCTTATCGTGGCCGCATTACTGGTGGTTCAGTTTAATGTCGACACGATTCTTGTCGTATTGCTAACGACCTACTTGTTTTTCTACCTCGTCACGCTGAAAACAATTGATGCCCTCAGTGCGGGCTGGTTCGTCTTTTGGGAAATTGTCATTTTGACGGTGGGTGCCGTGCTACTGTGGGCGGCAGCAACGACTAACGCGTTACCCGCGGATCAGGCTAGCGCTAATGATCACAAACCGCCCTCTGCTGGAGCGTCCTTTTAACGGGGGCTAAGACGGTTTATCTGTAAAGGAGACTATTGATATGCCTAACGAAACACCGATCCAGCGTCGTCGGCGTCTCGCCACCAACAGCGGCATCACTTACCTCTCTTCCGATTTTGCCCATGTGTGTAAAGCTAAACCAGATAGGATCGGTATCGTTGCGGAAGGTGATTCGTGGTTTGCCTACCCCAAGAAATGGATCGCCTTTGGTGCTGACATGAACATCGTGCATCACCTGGAAGCCAAGGTGAAACAGACGGACACGGTGAACTTGCTTCGTATGGCATCCAATGGTGACGAGGCGGTCGGGATGACGTCGGGTAAACAGCTCAAGACCCTCTATAAGGTGTTGAAGAAGAATCGGGACTATGTGCGCCTATTGATGTTTTCTGGTGGTGGCAATGACATTGTCGGTAAAAATGACATGCTGCCATTGCTCGAGGAATACACGGGACAAACGGATTTTAAAGACTGCATCAATATGCCGAGATTCGAAGCCAAGATAGAAGCAATTGTGCTGGCCTATCAACGGCTTATTTGGTTGTGTGAGGACGTAATGCCGAATGCCAAGATCGTGACACACACTTACGATATTGCGAAACCCTGGGACCAAGGGGCGGAGTTTTTTTGGGGTCTGATTAAGTCAAAGCCGTGGGTGTATCCCTACTTGGTACGCAGAAACATCCCGCGCAAATTCCACTTGCCGATCATTGAGTTCATGTTGAATGAGTTTGCAAATGGAGTGACTCATCTTGCACAACAGCAAGCTGCGGGAGGACGACTGGTTGTGACACCCACGCAGTACACCTTGCGTCCGGGATCGAAGAAAGACTGGCTCAATGAAATTCATCCCACCGAAGACGGCTTTGAAAAGATTTTCAAGAAGGTCTACGCCCAGATGCGCCAGGTTGAACCAGGCTTGCCCAAATAGTCGTCGGAGTGCGTTAGTACCATGGCCGATCTCCTCATACGATCCCCGCTAGGTGTCGATCTTCAGCCAAGCGCGGTCTAGGAAGTTGAAGCGGTCGACACTATGCGGCGTAATCGAAGATTCATTTAGTCAATGGCGACTACGATGATAGAAGAGCAAAAGAATCAAAGCGCAGGAAATCTTGAGTCGCGCCGTCCTCTCGTTCTCATTATTCACGGGGTGGGTGGACCTCGCATTCTCTCGTCCGTCCAAGTCATCGTGAAAAGGGCGTATCCAAGCGCAGAGATCTTGCTCCCTCGCTTACCCCACCGAAGAGTATTCTCTTTCGACAGGCTGAGCGATGCGGTTGCCGATTTAGTGCAGCTCCTGAACGATCAGTGGCATGAACACTATAGTGAACTGGTGATCATTGGGCACAGCGCCGGTGGACCCTTGGCGCGGGCGGTTTACCTTGCCGGTGAAAAAAATGAGGCTCCTTGGGCCAAGAGCCTGCAGGCCAAGGGTCGAATCGTCATGCTTGCTGGCATGAACAGGGGCTGGCAAATCTCCCACCACCTTTCAATTGGTCAGGCGATCGCCTGGTCATTCGGCTCTGTGCTGGGACATGCACTGTCGCTTTTTGGTCTCCCTCCCATCCTCTTCGATCTTCGTCGAGGTTCTCACTTTCTCACGCGACTGAGGTTTGAATGGCTAGATCGTGCCCAAAAGCACCGCATGCCATTAGTCGTGCAGCTTTTGGGCACCATTGATGACATGGTTGGTCCTGAAGATGCCATCGACCTGGTGACGGGCGAGAACTTTCGATATCTGGATGTGCCATTCTCGGGACATCGAAGTGTTGTCGAGATGAGTGCTGATCGTGAGCACGGTGACACACGAGCTGAAGTGCTTCAGATCGCCCTTGGGCCACAGGCGCAAATTGCGGAGTATGAGGTACGTCCCTGGACATTGTCCCAACAGATAGCTAACAGACAACACCAAGAGACAGTAGAGCATGTGGTGTTTGTCATTCATGGCATTCGTGACCGCGGGTTTTGGACCGATAAGATTGCACGTCATATCTGGCGACGCTGTCCAGCCGAGCAGCGAGGGACGCTGGAGCGTGTCACGGCAAGCTATGGTTACCTGGGTATGGGGCCGTTTATGTTTCCGTGGGTTCGCCGCAAAAAGGTGGAATGGTTGGCCGATACGGTATTGGTTAAGTTCGCCCAAATGCCCGGAAAGGTGCAGTAGCAGAACGATAGCGCTGACCGATTTCCCGTCGATATGATGATGACCTTTGCGGGTCATCATCATGGTCGATACATACGCAGAGGACTTCCTACCCCAAGGGCACCGGCTGCAGATTCTTACCCCGGAAGAGTACGAGCTTCTGTGGGGATTTCCGACGCTGACAGCGACGGAACGGGAGCTGTTCTTCTCGACGAATCGGCGCGAACAAACAGTTTTTGAGCTTGCTCGTACTCCAAGGACTCGACTCCATTTTCGGCTGTTACTGGGCTACTTTAAGGCCCGTCAGCGCTTCTTTGTCGTCGACGAGGACGCGATGGGCGATGACATTCGTTACCTCGCCGAACTCTTGGATGTTCGTAGCTTCGATATTCAGGTGTCGAAGCACACCCGGCAGTTGCACGTAAGCTGGATTCTTGAACTCTTCGGCTACTCCCTGCTCGATGACCGTGCTCGTCTGGATCTGGAAACGCGCGCCCTGGAGGCGGCACGTATCTCCAGTCGACCGGTTTATGTACTCCGGGACCTCGTGGATTATTTGCGACAGCAGCGGATTGTTCTGCCGGGATATACCTATCTGCAGGACGTGGTCCGCCGCGCATTGGTCTTCGAACGGGACCGGCTATCTGACGCCCTGGCAAAGGCCCTGTCAGCCGACGATCGCCGGCGGCTGGATGCGCTCCTGCGGGATGACGAAGGGCTGCACGCCATCACGTCGATCAAACATCCGCTGCGGGACTTCAGCCACCGTCAGCTGCTGAATGAGATCGACCGCGGGGAACGATTGCAGGGGCTCTACGGTGTCGCACAGCGTGTCATCGGTGATGCCAACCTCTCTGTGGAGAGCGTTCGTTTCTATGCCTCGCTCGTGGACTATTACACCGTCTACAAGCTCAAGCGGATGAAGCGACAGATGACGCGTCTGTACTTGTTGTGCTTCGTTAGGGACCGATATCAGCGTTTACACGATCATCTGATCGCCGCGTTCTGCTCCCTGCTTCGGTGTTACGTGGACGAGGTCAACGAGACTGCCAAAGAGGCCTTTCTACGTTACCGGCGCGAAGCTAACGACGACCTCGATCAGGGTGCCAAACTCCTGCATCTGTTTATCGACCCCGAGATCCAGGACGCCATGCCGTTTGGCGAGGTCAGGGCGGCGGCCGCTGAACTCCTACCCGCTGATCGTATCGCGCGGCTGTGTGATTATCTGGTGGGCGAGCAGAGTCTTGATGAGGCTCAGTTCGAGTGGGATGCAGTAGATGCGCTGATGCCCAAGGTGAAACGTAACCTGCGGCCTCTGATTCGCTTTCTGCGCTGGAGCAGTCCCGCACCCCAGCATAACCTCATCGAGTCCTGTCACCATCTGGCTGACGCGTTCGTCATGGGACACCAAGTTCCATCGAACTGCGACCTAAGCTGGGTCCCTGATCGGCATCGACGGTACGTGATGCCACAGGGTGTTCTGCATCGCGACCGGTATGAGTTTCTCCTGTACAGGGTGTTGCGCGACCGGATCGAAGCCGGTGATGTCTACTGCACCGACAGCGCCCGCTATCGCAGCTTCGAGGATGACCTCGTCGATGCAGCGACGTGGGCGCACAGGGATACGTTGCTGCCAAAAGCGCTGCCCTCGGTGACCCCCATCAGTTCCCAGCTCGCCGAACTCAAGGACACCCTCAGCAGCCGTTTCGACGCGGTGAACGAGCGGATACGACGCGGAGAGAACAGCTTCGTCCACCTGAGAGACGGACAGGTACAGTGGAACCGCACCCAGGGTGCGGATCCAGACAGCTCCCACGAACCGCTCTTCGACACGGCCGAGCGCATCGATATTGATCAGCTGCTGCTATACGTGGATCGGAAGACGGGATTCCTGTCGGCCTTCGAGCATGTGATGGGACGGTACCAGCGGGAACGGGCCAGTCCGCCTCTGACAATCGCCGCGCTTATGGCCTTTGCAACCAATATCGGTGTGGGACGCATGGCTGAGATTTCAAATCTCACCCGGGCACAACTCTCCGGAACTGCGACAAACTTCCTACGCCTGGAAACACTGAAGGAAGCGAACGATCGCATTGCCAATGCCACGGCACGACAGCCGATCTTCAAGCACTACGACATTGGTGACACGGTGCACTCCTCGAGCGACGGGCAGAAGTTTGAATCCGCGATACCGACCGTTAACTCACGCCATTCATCGAAGTACTTCGGTCTCAAGAAAGGCGTGGTTGCCTATACGTTGCTCGCCAGTCATGTGCCCCTGAGTGCTCGTATCATCGGTGCCAACGAGCACGAGAGCCACTACGTGTTCGACGTGCTTTTCAACAACCTCACCGACATTCAGCCCGATACTCACTCCACTGATACGCATGGGACCAACCAGGTGAACTTCGCCTTGCTCCACCTGTTCGGGTATCGGTTCGCGCCGCGTTATCGAGACTTCCGCCGTAAGGCCCAGACGGGTCTGTACGCTTTCAAACCTCCAAACGCCTATGCGGGTTGCGCGATCAAGCCGGTCCGGCGCATCAAGGAATCCCTGATCGAGTCCGAATGGGAGAACATCGAGCGAATCCTGCTATCTCTGGCGCTCAAAACCACATCGCAAAGCGTGATTGTCTCCAAGCTCAGCAGTCATCGCCGTCAGAATCGCACTAAACAGGCGCTGTGGGAGTTCGAGCACATCATCCGTAGCCTGTATCTGCTGGACTACGTCGATTCTCCGCTGCTGCGTCGCAACGTCCACCGCGCGCTCAACCGGGGCGAGGCGTATCACCGGCTGCGCCGGGCCATCGCCTATGCCCATGGTGGCCGTTTTCGCGTCCGTTCACAGCACGAACAAGAGCTCTGGAACGAGTGCACCCGGCTCATCGCCAACGCTGTCGTTTACTACAACAGCGAGATCCTATCGGAACTCCTGCAAACCCTGGTTGACCAGTCTGACCATGGCGCTATCGATACGCTGCAACGAGTAACGCCACTAGCTTGGCAGCATATCAACTTCTACGGACGGTACCGATTTGATGAGGACCTGAGACCCGTCAACCTCGCTCAGATGGCGAAAAATCTTGCCAAAACGGACGCCCGGAGCTGGGGTATGACCGCGTGAACCCCGGTATCGCTACTGCACCTTTTCGGGCGTTTGGGCGAAAATAACCGTATTGGAGACCCGGGCGCGCTTCCCCAACGCCAGGTTTTCCTATGTCGGCCATTCCAACGGCACATATCTGCTTGCGAAAGCCTTGGAGAGTTATCGAGATATCGGCGGCTTTGCGTTTGAGCGTGTCGTATTTGCGGGCAGCGTTGTTGGCAAAGACTACGACTGGAACGCTGTAATCACGCGTGGACAAGTGCAGACGGTTTTGAATTTCGTCGCGACCCGCGATCTTGTTGTCGCTGCATTTCCGCAACTGTTTGAGATCATGCCGATACAAGATTTAGGGAGCGCTGGACACAACGGGTTCGAATATTTGGGGAACGGTAACTTCAAGTATGTGTCAGGGGGTCACGGCGCGGGCATTGATGAGAAAGTTTGGGATAGTATCGCCGATTTTGTGTTGGATCAGGACCTTGTACCAAGCGCATCGCCTCCAGCGGCCCAGCTTGGGTTATGGGGGAGCACAATTCGCTTGCTTGGACAAGCGATGCCTGTTCTCACGTTGGTGACACTGGTTCCCCTCCTGCTTATTGGCGTACCCGCTTTACTTGCAGATGCTTGGGTCGCATTCGCATTAAATGATTGGTGGCTTAGAATTGTGACTTTCGGCGTGACCGCTGTGGCGATGGTTATTCTTGCCATGTTTGTGCGACGCGGATTTAAAAGGGCAGGCTTGCGTGGAGCGCTAGCAGCTTTTCTCATCCCCGCAATTGTCAGCATGAGCGTTTTCGTTGCCTCATGGATCCTGGGGCCATTGGTGATTGAGCCAGCGACTTTAGCGCCAGCGGTTGTCGCTCTTTACTTTATGTTGCTGATCTGGATCCTGCGCAAAGTCTAAAGTCTGCGGCTGGGCCGTTACTGCAAGGCTGTTTCGACAGTCATCTATTCCATGCTGTGCGAGCAGCCCAAGTGCGCAGCGGCCGATCGCTTTCAAGGACACCCGCGCAAGACCCCTTTCGTTTGGACCTGGCTGGACGGCGACGCAGTTTGTGCGCAACAGTCTTTGATCTGGGCCAGCCGCTTAAACAGCCGATGTAATTTCTTCCCCTGCAAGGCGGATGTATCCCTGTAGAGGGAAACTGCCCACCCGGTGGGGGTCTGATAGGTCCGCAATGATCATCAATAGCGCGAGTGTCTGCTCACTTAGTTCTGGCCGGATAGGATCAATCAACACGCCGTCGAATGTCACCCATTCTCTCAGGCCATCGCCGATAGGTTCCTGTTTTTTGCGATACCACTTTTCGAGGTTCTTTTTCTTGAGGTCCTCCGGATTCGCCTGATAAACCGCCGCCATGCCGCGAAGCATATCGAAGAGGCTATCGGACTTTTTCTTAGCTTTAATCCATTCTTTCAGTGCGTCGCGTGTGTCTGCGGCTCCGTGATTGGAGAAATTCCTCTGAGCTTCTCTTATTCTTTGTATCGTAAGAGACTGAAGGAGTTCCTCCGGCGTACCATCTCGATTAAAGCGTGGCGTCCTGCGGAGTCCGTCTACCCCCAAGGCGAAGGTTTCCTCGGACATCGCCCCACTGGCTAGCAAACTTCGCAGTGTGTGTTCAGCGCATGAACGCTTTGAGAGTCGGTTAGCCGAACTGACTCCGATCAGGCGCTCTAGCTCAGCACTCGTGAGCTCCAGTGTGGCCGAGATTTCCATGGCGACATTGGCACCGCCCGCCCTATGGCTTGCGTGGGAGAGTCGTGTTTTCGCATTTTCCGCTGTGAGTGGCGAAATCAAGTTCGCGTCGATCAAGCGTTCATAGAAGGCTTGGATATCCCGCTCTCGCCCATGCTTGTCCTGATAGGTGATATCAATGGCACCCCGGTAAGAGCGGCTGAAGCGTGCCGTCGATAAACTGTAGATACCCGAAAAATGAAATTCTCGGCTCTCTTTAAAAAAAGAGCGTCGTTTTACCCAATCGGCTTCGGCGAGCACGCTAATGGCGCCGTCTGAATCTACCTGTACCCGTGCGTTGCTTGAAAACACCGTCGTGTCCTTGAGGTCAAAATCGAGGACGACCACCGAAATGCCCTGGTTCTCTTGGTAATGCGCAAATCGCTGCCAGCTACCCAATGTCAACGAAACGCCGGCTACAGTACTGTCGTCCAGTTTCAGGATACGCTCGAGCTGCCCACTCACCAAGGCAGCATACGCTGCGCGTGTACCGTTGTTGACTCGGGTTATGGTCGCGGAGGCGTCCACCGTGGAGCCGCTCGACACGACCACACTGTGAGACAGTTGGAACTGCAAGTCGGCGGTGGCCACCTCCTCGGCCTTATGCAGCAGGTCGGCGACCAATTTCCGATAGTTTTGAAGACCCTTTTTGACCCCGGACAAAGCCGTGTCAGCTCGGTCTGCGGTACTGGATACATTGACGCCGACCTCGGCCAAACCTTCGAGGAGACGATCGAGGCGCTGACTGTCCTGTGCAATCTCATCGACGCGTGACTGTAGGTCAGCCCCTCCTTGCTTGATAGCTTCTTTAAGAGCCCTTTTTAACTTATCGGTGATAGCCGGTTGCTGCAGGCCTGGGTTACGGGTCGTGGCCCAGCGAATACCCGCAGTCACCGCACCATTGAGATCCTCTTGCCATGCCGATGTTTGCGAGTCCAGGTAGCCTGAAAGAATGGCAGTTAGTTTGTTTTTGGTTTGCTTGGCATTGGTAAATCCCAGTGCGAGATTCGCGATCAGTAAGGTAGGTTCGTCGCTCGCAAACTCATTATCGAGTTTGGTTCGGATGTGCTGTTTAAGTGCGGTCCCGGGCTGTAAAAACTGGTCGATCTCGTCCAGGTTATGTTTCAGCGCCGCGAGGGGCTGTGCGAGTTCAGCCTTGACTCGCTCTGCCATTTGCGAGGCGTTGAGTGTGACGCCCACCTCCAAGCCCGCCCCCTGCCCTTTTGCTCGGGTTGTTGAAAGTTCAGCACGAATACCCTCGTCGAGTGCGATGACATCCAGGGTGTAACTACCGCCCATCCAGACATCCGCTTCGATCGAAACCCCGCCAGTCACCGTAGCGAGTTTCGCAATATCCAGTCGTCTGGATACGCCCACATTGGTCGCGAGTGAGGTTCTGCCTTGGAGTTGGAGACTGATCGAATCCAACTGACTCGATTTCATCGCCGAAAATAGATCATCCAATGATAAGGGGTTAACCAGTTGAGGAAGGGCGTTCGCCGCTTCAAGCGCAAAAACACCCCGCTCTGTGGCGGTTTTAAACAGGTAGTCGGCGCGAATACGGCCTTCAGCCTCACTGGATACGCCAAGCGTCGCCGCGCCGAGGGGGGCGGAGGCGCTCAAGTTCGCATCAAGCGTTCCATGCACACCGATTCTAAGCAGGCGCTCGTCTTCGGCTACGAGATGGCCGGCTTCAAGCTCTAATGCAGCCACCCCAGAGGCACCCATTTCCAATGCCATCCCGTGGGTAAGCGGTGAATCACTTTCCATTGATTGACTGAGATCCAGCGTCACTAGTCCAGGGTTTTTCCCGGGAATCTGCTCTGAGAACGCATCGACATGCCGTAGGAGCTTGCGATAGTCGTCGGGTACATGGCTAAGCGCCTCTCTGGCGATGGCGACAATTCGCTGAAACTGCGACGCCTTAACACCTGCTTCCTCGAGAATTGTAGAAAGTGCGGATTGCGCATCGTTTGTGCTGTCTTGTATGGCATACAGCGCCACGAGATCCGTGGCATTTACCGCTGTCGCAAAAATGGCATCCTCTTCGGACAGCGCGTCGTCCAGGGCCGCTGAAATCGCTGGAAAACGAGCGTCGATCGCGCCGAGCGTATCCAGGTGTTGCTGAGCAAACGCCCCTAGGGTACTGAGTGCCTCTCCTTCTTGCGCGAGGTCAATGATGTTGCGCGTGTGACGAAGCCATTCCAAAGCGTTTACCCCTTCTGAGTTAGTGGGTGGCGATTGTTGTGTGTTTTTTCGTGAGTGCTCTGCCCTTGTGAGTCGTATCGCGCTAACTCGTTAGCTACTCGGGTAAGCCGATACAGCCGAAGTGAGTCCCGAAGGTCGCTTCAGCTTCTCGGACTGTCATTTTGAGACCCCAGTCTCGCTTTATCTTGATCCAGGCGTTGACGTAGTCACAGTGAAACGCGGCGTTTGGCGGCATGTAGTCTTCGGGGCCACGGCCCCCTTTGCGTTGATTCTCACTGTCATCCACCGCAAGCAAATGCATAGGATCGCTCAGAAAGTTAGCGTAGGCCTCTCTACGAGCTTTGGTCCAATTCCAGGCCCCAGATAGAAAGGCGTTCTCTAGGGGCACGATGTGATCGATGTCAAGATCGGAGGGATCTGAAAACTTGTTACCGGTGAACGGATCCTGCCAGGAGCCAGATGCGACGGTACAGTTCGTACTATGTCGAAAGCTCACCGGCCCGTCAGCGTCGCGAATCAAGACTTCATGTCGTGCGTCCTGGCAATCGCCGTCGTCATCGGTCCAATGCTTGAACGCCTTTCGATCGAAGTGTTGCAGCGTGTCGTGAGGATCCGACCCCTTGAGCCTGCCGCTGCCTTTGGCTATCCAACCAATGGCGTCGGAGTTGGGGACAAAAACGCGGTAGTAACCATTGTTTCGCTCCAAACCAACCAGTGACACGTTAGTAGGCGCCGCCCTCGAGCCCTGTACTTTCAGAATTTGAGCAGCACTTCTGTCAGGCTCAGCGCGAATAATGGCGTTTCGCCGAACTTCAATAACGGCAGCGTTGGACGCACATGCGGTAAAAGCAAGCAGCAGTATCGCAAACTTACTCACTGTCCTGATCCTTGTATTTTTTGTCGTCTTTCTCCAAACGGGCGCTACTTTTCATTCCCAACACATCGTGGAACAGCTTTACCGCGCCTTTGCTGCCCCCGGCGATAACACCAGCAGTAATGACGTAGCCAAGAAAGGTATTCTCATCGCCAATGAAGATGATCGAGATGAGGTCAAATTGCCACTTCATTACCACGCCGAGTGAAACGCCCAGCGCTATTAATTCTTTTAGATTCGAATCATCAAAGCGGTCGATAAATTTACGGTGCTCGAATACTAGCGATAACGCTCGCTCAATCACGAAGGACAAAACGACCACAACGGCGAGTGCTTCAGCGAGCGTATCCCAATTAATCGCAAAAAGATCGGGTTCCATATGAACTCCCCTAGTTAGCTCTGTAACAATGAAGTGATGAAACGACTGGCTTCAACATCAGCAACACTCCGCCATCTTGGCAAAATAACGCTGCCATATTAAGACAGTCACTAACTTTCAGAAAGAAGCCTGAGCTGGTCTGTAATCCCCCACTTAGATCCCGAACGGTTACTCGTAGAAAATTCTTCTAATATGAAAGAAGGAGTTTGCGAGGGTAACCGTCAGCCAGACAGCATGCTAGACCGCTTAGATCAATGATTGACGCTCAGAGACAACAGTGAGGAAATTCTCAACGTTCCACAGCCAGGAACGCTGATCATTAGCATAGGAGGAATGCAGGCCTTGCGGGATGATGAGCTGTACGTTGGAGGCGCGCATTGTATCTGTCTGTGACCTGGATATGCCCGGCTCGAGTGTAATCAAGTGCTTGCGCTCTATCCTCTCCGCCTCAGGCAATATCTGCGGCCATCGATCCTTACATGTGGATTTGGCTGCCAGCATTGTGAGTAACTCTGCCTGAAATCTGTCATCGAAGTATTGGCTTGATCCGGGAAAAACAAAATCCGGTTTTTTGCCTTTCTCGGTGACGACCTGTGAGTCATATCGAATTTCGTGCGCGGTAAAAACAGCCTTCAAATGGTTCTCGAATGAGTGCCCCATCCTCGACTTGCGTCGGTTTTGAACTCCTAAGGAAAAGCTTATGAATCCGTCAACGTCTATATCGCCATCCTGCACGAACCCGGCAGTGATACGCTCGGCGACAACCCTTTTCTCCAGTCGGCGAAACATCGCTTCTTCATGATTTAGCCACGCCAGAAGCGCGGCATCCGCATCCGCACGCGCATCCACTTCAGGCAACGTAAGGCGTGCCAGGTCTGAAAACTCAGCTGTTTTGGGGAAAATCAGTCCAAAGCGGTCTATGATTGAATCCAGTGTGTTTGCATTGGGGTCTTCATATTCAATACCAATTTCATCGAGGATGAACCTCGATACAAAATCAAGCTTCGCATCATCCTGCTCTTCCTCAAAGTTCTGAACCTTGAATTTGATCTGAGGCTGCTCATCTATCCCGAAGAGCCACAAAAGCTGATTCTGGATCGTGCTCTCACTGGGAACGACAATGAATAGAATTGATTCGTCTGGCCGTTTCGCCAGGAACAACGTATCCCCAACCGACATGATCTTGGTGATCGCGTTCGGTGGGTAGTAGAACCGATACTCAGCAGCGCGCGGCTTACCTTCCCGGGAGTCATAGTGCGTAGCCCAGCCATCATCCGAGATCGTCTCTTGTTCGTCGCTCAGCCAGATGTATCGAACGCCGAACCTGGTTTTTTGTGTGCCCAAAAATGCCCGCATATCGACGGTTGTACCGATTTCGTGCTGATTTGAGGACTTCGGTTCCGCATCCACTGCCGAGAGGATCTTGACTCCAACGCCTACAAAATACTCGGACAAGTGACCCTTATTCATAGCCGCGCACATCCTTCTCGGCCTCAGTGCCTCTCAACCAATCGGCACTGATCGAAAGCACTGTCTCAATGCCTATGCGTGTTTTGCCTTTCAAGGCGCACTCCCACACACGCAATACACGCCATCCGCTGCTCTTTAACTGCTGAGATACCTGTTCATCACGCGCGACGTTGCCACTTATCTTTTTTTGCCAGAACTCTGCTCTGCTTTTTGGCCATTTAAAAAGGTGACAATTGTGACAGTGCCAAAAGCAACCATTGGCAAAAATTACTGCTTTGTAGCGGGGGAAAACCAGATCCGGTTTGCCGGGCAAGGTCTTGTCGTGAAGTTTGTATCTAAAGCCAAGGGCGTGAAGCCCTTTTCTTAGCAAAAGCTCGGGTTTGGTGTTACTGCCTCGTATCCCCGCCATCATCCGGCTTCGTGTTTCTGGCGATACAACGTCAGCCACTGGCCTTATCCAACGGTAACTCCTTCTGTGCGGGTATACCTTCTTGTATCAGGACAGATTCTTCAATATGGGGCCGCATTATCCGTGAGACTGCGCGCACGACCGGAACAACAACGGCGTTGCCAAACTGGCGGTATGCCTGGGTGTCAGAGAGGGGTCCTAGGGATTTTGCCTCCAAATATTGCAAAAACCGCCGGAGGCCCCGCCATCCGTGGGCTGCAGGGGGCTATTAGTTTCTAATGCGCTGAGAAATTCGGTATCTTCTTCGACCTTTAGGTCAAAGAATGAGCAGAAACAAGCGGCTATCAATCCTCACTGCTGCCGAGGTCGAGGATCTATATGGCGTCCCATCCTTCAATGAGTCATACCAGCGATTCTACTTTATGCTGAATGACAAAGAACTAGCGGAGATATCGAGAATAAGGCAACGCAAATATCGTTGTGTGGCGATTGCTTTGCTGGGCTACTTCAAATGCAAACCGGTCCTGCTTAACCCAAGGTACAAATCAATGCAGGACGACTTGGTATTCATAGCCCGATTTCACTATAGGGACCTTACCTTCAGGCGTTTTAGCCTGAAACCTGACCAAAAATCCCGTATCTATGCGCGTGTTCTATCGATCGTCGGCGTCAGCAACTGGAACGATAAAAGACATCAGCCACAGCTTGTCGAGCACTTGTGTACCTGTGCTGAAAGCTGGGTGGAGCCCCGAGCAGTCTTTGACGCTGCAATCGAATATTTGGCTCGCCAGAAAATCGCAATTCCCGCCTATAGTACGCTGCAGAAGATCGTCAGTCAGGTTATTGGCCAGCACCAGAAACGATTGCATGACCAGATCGACGCCGCTTGCAGCCAAGGTCTATCAACTATGTTGCTCACACTGGTTTCCGGTGAAGGCCAGTTTACATTCCAGCAACTACGCCAGAGCGCCCGCAATTTTACCGGCACCGAGTTGCAAAAAGAAATAGCCGTGTATCACCATATTCAGCCGTGGATGACGGATGTGACGACTGTACTCGAGTCACTTTCTCTCTCTCAGAAAAACCAGCAACACTATGCCGAACGGGTTGACTACTACGGAGCCAAACTTAAACGTCAATCGCTTGCTAACCAGCGCCTGTACTTGCTGTGCTATCTGCAGTCGCGGCACCAGCAGGGCCTGGAACGTATTGCGGAAGGGTTCATACATCACCTCCGGCAAGTGAAACAACGTGCGCATCAAATGGCCCAAGAACGGGTCTATCGGGATTGGCAAAAGGCAGCTCGCAATGTGAGCAAAGCTGCTGATATCTTACACCTGTTCGTTGATGACAGCATCGATCCTGATACGTCGTTTCAAGCTGTACAGCAACGGGCGTTCCAGTTTCTCAATGTCAGCGACCTGAACTCAGTCTGCCGATACCTGAGTAATCAGAAACAGTCGGCGGAGGAGGCATTTTGGCAGCACCTGGATACGGAGTCCACATTGCGAGCCGGACTGTTGCGTTCGCTCTTTTGCTGTCTGCGTTTTGACGGTACCGACAAAACGCGGCGGTTAGCCGGGGCCCTGGCCCAAGCTCGGTTGGATTTGGTCGCCGGTAATAGGCTCGGCGATGTCAGCATTGATCAGCGTTTACTACCGAAAGCCACACGGCCATTGCTGTCGAAACCCGATGGCAGTATAGACAAATCCAAGTATGAATGGTTTTTGTATCTGCAGATACCCAACCGCTTAAACGGCCAGTTGACGCTGCCGGAAGTCATTCGATATCGGGCGTTAGAGGATGATCTCGTGAAGCCAGAGATCTGGAAAAACCAGAAGGGGTCCTTGGTGGAGGGCACTCAGCAACCCAATATCAGCGAGGATCCGAAACGTCTGATTCCACGCATGGCGGATGAGCTGACCCTTCGGTTGCACGAAGTCAGCCACTATTTGGAGCGTTCAGATACCAGGGACGTAATTTTGCGACCGAAAGACGGCAAACATCACTGGCGGCTGCCTACAGCCAGCAAGAAGCACCTAGTGAATAACCCGTTCTTCCAGCAAATGAAAGCGGTCAGCATCGCCGATGTATTGCGCGTAGTGGATCGGGATACCGGGTTCATTGACGACTTCCAACATGTGCTGGGCTTGAGCTCGAAAAGCCGTCAGTACGAAGTGGATCTGCTGGCGATACTGATTGCCAATGCCACTAATCAGGGCATCTATGGCATCGCGCAGATTTCTGACTGCACCTATGAACAACTCAGCACTATCCAAGCGAACTACCTTCGGTTGGAAACCCTGAATGCGTCCAATGACCGCATCAACAACGCCACTACACGACTGAGTATCTTCAAGCACTACAACATTCAGGAAGATATTCTGCACGCCAGTGCCGATGGTCAGAAGTTCGAAGCCAAACGCGAGACATTCCGCACGCGGTACTCCTCAAAATACTTCGGGACCAGCAAAGGCGTGTCCGCGGTCAGTCTGAATGCCAATCATATGGCCATCAATGCCCGGGTAATCGGGGCCAATGAGCATGAATCCCATTACATCTTTGACCTGTTGATGAACAACAGTACTGAGATAGTCCCCGACATGCTCTCAACTGACACTCATGGAGTAAACCATGTGAACTTTGCCCTGCTCGACCTGTTCGGATATCGGTTCGCACCTCGATATGCCCAGGTCGGCAGGGTCATCAATGAACTATTCAACATCACCGAAGACAAGAACCAGCAAGTGCATATATCGTTGCGCAAGCCGATCAACACGCAGCGTATCATGGCTCACTGGGACACCATCCAGCGGATTGCCGTCTCTTTGGCTCAGCGCAAGACCAGTCAGGCCAGGTTAGTGCGTAAACTATCCGGTTACAAGCACAATCACCCATTACTGGAGGCATTGACCGAATATAACCGGCTGCTGAAAGCCCAATATCTGCTGAACTACATTGACGACGCCAGCCTTAGAAATCACGTTCAGCGAGCGTTGAACCGGGGTGAAGCCTATCACCAGCTGAGACGGGCGATTAGCCACGTCAATGGCGACCGATTCCGGGGTAATAGCGATGAGGAGATCCAGATCTGGAACGAAAGTGCCAGACTGGTGGCAAATGCCATCATCTACTTCAACTCAAAAGTGCTCAGTAATCTGCTGGACAGCTTTGAGGATCAAGGCAATGCAATGTCTCTGGAAACAGTAAAGCGGGCCTCACCTGTAGCCTGGGAGAATATCAACCTCCGGGGTAGATACACATTCGCACCGACAGGTGAATTGCCAAAACTTGAGGATTTAATGGAATCGATTGATGGCTACCGGCCGACAATCGATAAGTAATGGGCCTCCAGAAACCACAGCTGGCGCGGCCTGCAGCGGTTTTTGCAATATTTGGAGGCAAAATCCCTAGGACCCCACCCGGGAGCTCTTACCCGACATCGAGTTTTTCATGGATTGCCTTGAAGCCTCCGTTGAAGAATTGCTGGCCCTGCTGCCTGGGGATAAAACACCGGCGAGAAAAACGCGCGCTAAAACGGCAGCAAAAGCAAAAGCAAAAGCAAAAGCAAAGGCGAAAGCGAAAGTAAAAAGCAGCGCTAAAACGGCGAAGGCAGGAGCTCCTGCGGGGAAGCGTCCCGCGGCGGCAAAACGAGTGGCGGCTAAAAAGCCTGCGCCGCGGAAACAATCTTCCTCGGGCAAACAAGCCCGTTCCTCCTAGGAGAAAGGCCATGCAGACACGGCGATGGTGGAGCACAGCGATGAGCAAAGCGCTTTGGAGCGCTCTTCTCGCGCTCTGCCTGTTCGGGACCGCGAGTGCCCAGAACCTTTTTCTGACCCTGGCGAATCAGCCCCCGACCAGCGGGATCGTGACCACCCGGGATAACAGCAGTCTCACCCTAACGGCCATGTCCGGCAGTCGTGTCAGCTTTGCGCGGGCCAGCGGCCGGGACTATCAGCTCCAGGCCAGCGGCGGTTTCTTCTGGACCCAGGTGCAGGAACAGCCCCGGGATGCGGATTCCGTGGCCCTGACGCCCACGGTACGTGAGGACGGTAGCATTGAGGTCATCGTCGACGTGTCGCAAAAAGCCGGTCAGCGGCGGCAAAGCTACAGCTCCACGCTCCTTGCCCAGCCGGGGGAGTGGTTGCAACTGCTCGGGCCCGCTGCCCAGCAACCGCGGGGAACCAAGGTTTACGGCACCCAGAGCGTCGCGGCCGAGTCATTGTTTTTACTCGTGGAGACTCCCTGAGGTTTTTCGCTCCTCCAGCAGTTCAGCGCTGCGCTCCAGGCGCCGGCTGACCGCCTCCAAACGCTCGGCGATCAGTGTCGCATCGCTGCCTTGTTGATCCGCCTCCCGAAGGCCTTCCCACAGGGGATCCAGCAGGGTATCCACGTAATCAGCCAGACCGTCTACGCCGCGATGATACATATGCGTGCGCAGGCCATACTCCAGCGTGCCAAAGAACATATCCCTCAGAGGGCGAACCTGAAGACTGTCGCGCAGATCGCCGCGCTCCATGCCCTCGCGGACGGCGCGATCCAGGTGCCCCACATAGTCGCGATTGAGACTGCGCAGCGGCGACTGTTCGCTTTGCCCCAGAAACTCCAGATCTACGCCGACGTAAACCTGAAGGAGGCGCAGCATCAGGGCATTGTCCGCCGCCAGGGATGAGACGTGATGCAGGGCGAGGGCCCGCAAGCGCCCCCGGGTATCCATGACCGTATCCAGCACCTCCGCCGCTTTTGGATTGAGCACTTCGTTGTAAAAGCGATCCAGGATGCCCAGCATCAACTCGTTCTTGCTGCCGAAATAGTGGAACACCGTGCCTTCAGATACGCCCGCCGCCGAGGCGATCTTCCGGGTGGAGGTGGCGTGAAATCCCGCAGTGGCAAACAGCCGGGTGGCGGCATCCAGGATGCCACGCTCGCGTTCCTCGAGGCGTTCCCGGGATCGTCTTCGGGCGGTATCAGTCATGGTGGGTCCCGACGGTCATCGTTCAGCACATTATAAGCCGCGAGAGGAATAATTGAGCAACACTTGATAATTATTGAGTATTGCATAACTATTCTGTTCTGGTCTCGCAAAGGTGGAAAGCAAGGATGACAGGCGACGCACAGATACGCATAGGGGGCGCCTCGGGCTATTGGGGGGATGCCGCCCTGGCGACGCCGCAGCTCCTCGCTTCGGGGAACCTCGATTACATCGTTTACGATTATCTCGCCGAAGTAACCATGTCTATCATGGCGCGGGCCCGAGCCGCCGACGACAGCAAGGGCTACGCAACGGACTTCGTGACCGCAGCCATGGGACCAAACCTCGCGGCGATTGCCGAGCAGGGGGTGAAGGTCCTCGCCAACGCCGGCGGCGTTAATCCCCGGGCTTGCGCGGAGGCTTTGCGAGCGCTCATCGCCGAGCAGGACTTAAACCTCCGGGTTGCGGTGGTGCTGGGTGATGATATTGCTGAGCGTGCGGCCGAATTCACCAGTGCGAAAGAAATGTTTTCTGGCGAGGCGTTCCCCGATCCCTCGCGAATCGCCAGTATCAATGCCTACCTCGGTGCGTTCCCTATTGCTGCGGCGCTTGATGCCGGTGCCGATATCGTCATCACCGGTCGCTGTGTCGACAGCGCAGTGACCCTAGGGGCCGCGATTCATGCCTTTGGCTGGCAGCGCAGGGACTATGACAAGCTGGCCCAGGGCAGTCTCGCCGGACACATTCTCGAGTGCGGCACCCAGGCCACCGGTGGCAATTTCACGGACTGGGAGTCTATCGTCGACTCCCTGGGCTCGGCCGGTTACCCCATCGCAACGCTTTCCCCGGATGGCAGCTTCACCGTGAGCAAGCCTGACAACACCGGCGGCCTGGTCAGCGTGGGCACCGTGGGCGAGCAGATGCTTTACGAGATCGGGGACCCCGGCGCCTATGTGCTTCCCGATGTTATCTGCGACTTTAGCCGGGTAGAGCTGTCCCAGCTGGGTCCTGATCTCGTGGCGGTGAGCGGTGCCCGGGGGCATGGTGCGCCCGGGGACTATAAGGTGAGTGCGACCTGGACCGATGGTTTTCGGGCGGGGCAGATCTGGACCATGATTGGCCGGGATGCTCCCAAAAAAGCCCGGCACCTGGCCGAGAGCATCTTTGCCCGCACCGAGGAGATGCTAGCCCGGGCGGGTCTCGAACCCCTGCAGGAAACCAGTGTTGAAATACTGGGCGTGGAATCCCATTTTGGCGCAGCCGTTCGCTATTTCAGAAGCCGTGAGGTGGACGTGAAGCTTGCGGTGAAACACCCCAGCCCCCGGGGTGTGGGTATTTTTCTCAAAGAAATGGTGGGGCTGGCGCTGACAGCGCCTCCGGGCCTTGCCAGCTTTGCCGGGGCCAGACCAAAGCCCACGCCGGTGGTGCGTCTCTTCTCTCTCTTGATTCCCAAAGATCAGGTGGAGATCGTTTTGGAGCTCGATGGTGAGGTGCTGCCTGTGCACCTTGAAGAGGGGGGAAGTCCGGGCGATCTGCCCGCGCCCATGGCGCCGCCCCCGGTTCCCGAGCTGTCCCGGGACAGTGTGGCGGTTCCCCTGGAGTTACTAGCCTTTGGCCGCAGTGGCGACAAAGGCGATAAGGCCAACATAGGCATTATGGCCCGACACCCGGATTACCTGCCGTGGATTGCGGCCGCCCTGACCCCGGAAAAACTCGCCAGCTATTTTGCGCACTTTTTGAAGCCGGGGCAGTCCCGGCCCGTAGATCGCTTTTACTTACCCGGTACGCAGGCCCTGAATTTTCTGCTCCACGATGTGCTGGGGGGAGGCGGCGTCGCCAGTCTCCGCGCCGATCCTCAGGGTAAAGCCTATGCCCAGCTGTTGCTGACGGAACGTATCGACCTTCCCCGAAGCCTTGCGCTGCAGCATCAGTTACCCATTAGCGAATAACGCCGAGAGAACAATCCCATGGCCTATCAGTCACCGCCTTTTCGCTCCCAAGTCAGCACCGCTGCGGACAGCTTTGCGCGCAATCGGGAGGATCATCTTGCGCTCATTGAGAAAATGAACGGCATTCTGGAGCGTTCCCGGACCCTGTCGGACGCGGCGCGGCCCCGCTTTGAAAAACGCGGTCAGCTACTGCCCCGGGAGCGCCTGACCCGACTCCTGGATCCCGGGTCGCCTTTTCTGGAAATCGGCAATATGGCGGGCTACCTCCTGGACGATAGCAACCCGGAAACCTCGGTCCCCGGGGCAACGCAGATCGCCGGCATCGGCTACGTGTCGGGTACCCGGTGCATGATTCAGGTGGATGATTCGGGCATCAATGCGGGCTCCATGACCCGCACATCCACCCGCAAGGGTTGTCGGGTTATGGACATCGCTATCGAACAGAAGCTGCCCTTTGTGCATCTCGTGGAAAGCGCCGGTGCCAACCTCCTCGAATACGAAGTGGAAATGTGGATGGCCGGTGGCGGGATCTTCGCGCGCCTGGCAAGGCTGTCCGCCGCAGGGCTTCCCGTCGTCACCGTGCTCCACGGTGCATCGGCCGCCGGCGGCGCCTATATGCCGGGTCTCAGCGACTATGTCGTTGGGGTGAAGGGCAACGGCAAGGCCTATCTGGCGGGTCCGGCTCTCCTCAAGGCCGCCACTGGCGAAGTGGCGGACGATGCGGAGCTGGGCGGCGCAGTGATGCACTCCCAGGTCACGGGCCTGGTGGAGTACCTCGCGGAAGATGACGCTCACGGGGTGCAACTCTGCCGGGAAGTTGTGGCCCGGCTCAACTGGAACCGACGCTGTCCTTCGCCACCGGCGCAGGACTTTGAGGAACCTTTCTATTCACCGGAGGAACTCCTCGGCGTCGTGCCCGTGGATTACCGGCAACCTTATGACGCCCGGGAAGTCATTGCCCGCCTGGTTGATGGCTCCCGTTTTCTGGAGTTCAAGCCTGCTTACGGCATCACCCTGCTGTGCATGCAGGCCAATATCCATGGCATGCCCGTGGGAATCCTGTGCAATAACGGCCCCATCGATCCCGACGGCGCCACCAAGGCGGCGCAGTTTATTCAGCTTTGCGATCAGTCCGACACGCCCCTGCTGTTTGTGCAGAACATCACCGGTTACATGGTGGGTACCCAGTATGAGCATGCGGGCATGATCAAGCACGGCGCCAAAATGATTCAGGCGGTGACCAATGCGCGGGTGCCACGGTTAACACTCATGATTGGTGCCAGCTTTGGCGCGGGAAACTACGGCATGTGCGGTCAGGGCTACGATCCCGATTTTGTTTTTTCCTGGCCGAACATTCAGATCGGCGTCATGGGCGGAGAGCAGGCGGCCAAGACCATGTCGGAAGTTTTTCGGGCCGGTGCCGCGCGCAAGGGGCGGGATGTTGATGAGGCGATGCTCAGTGCCCAGGAAGAAAAAGTCATTGCGCACTATGACCGTCAGTCAGATGCCTTTTATACCTCCGGGCGGATGCTCGACGACGGCCTCATTGACCCCCGGGACAGCCGCCGGGTCATCGCCATGGCACTCCAGACCTGCTGGGAGGGTCGCCACCGGGCCGTCAGCCCCAACGCCTTTGGCGTGGCGCGCATGTGATCGTGTCCGGACAACTACAAGGAAAGCCCATGTTACCCGCTGTTGAAAATCTCCTCCTTGAACCCCGGGGCGATACCCTGGTCATCTGGTTTAATCGCCCCGAGACCCGCAACGCCCTGTCCGGGGCTATGGCCGACGAGTTGGCCGCCGTCCTCGAGGCACTCCCGAGCGCACCCTATCGCTTCGTCGTGTTGCGCGGTAAGGGCGGCGCGTTCTGTTCCGGCGGTGACTTGAAGATGTTCCGGAACGTCTTTCAGGCGGGCATGCCTCGGGATGAAATCGTGGCCTTTAATGCCGACTTCGGTCGCATGATGGTAGCGATCCGCCAGCTGCCTCAATTGTTCATCGTGGCCATCGAGGGTGCTGCGATGGCCGGTGGTCTGGGTATCGCCTGTCTCGCCGACGTGGTGGTCACCACGGCGGATGCCAAATTCGCACTGACGGAGGTCACCCTGGGGATTCCCCCGGCACAGATTACTCCCGTGGTGATTGCTCGTATCGGCGCCTCCCAGGCGCGGCGATTGCTCCTCACCGCTCAGCGCTTTGACGGTGTGGAGGCGCACCGCCTGGGTTTTGCCCATTTCGTGGAGCCCGATCTCGAAGCACTGGAATCCCGTCTGCAGTCCGTGCTCAGTGACGCCCATCGCGGTGCACCGGGGGCGATTGCCCTGACGAAACAGATCATCTCGGCTACGGAGGAGTTGGAAGGGTCCGAGCTGGTGCAGTTCGCGGCGGAGCGCTTTGCCGATGCCATGTTGGGTGATGAGGCGCGGGAGGGTATGCAGGCCTTTGGGGAAAAGCGTAAGGCGAGCTGGGTGTCTGCAACAGGCAGTGGACCCCGGGACAACAGGGGGAGCGGATCATGACTCATCCCTTCGACAGCGTCCTTGTAGCCAACCGTGGGGAGATTGCGGTTCGCATCATCCGTAGTGCACAGGCGGCAGGCTACCGCACTATTGCCGTCTACTCCGAGGCTGATGAGGATGCACCCCATGTGGCCCTGGCGGATGAGGCGGTGCTTATCGGTCCGGCTCCGGTAAAAGAGTCTTATCTGAATCCCCAACGCATCCTTGATGCCGCGGCTCGCAGCGGTGCCGAGGCCATTCATCCGGGCTATGGCTTTTTGTCCGAGAACGCCGCCTTTGCCGCGGCCTGTGTCGATGCCGGTCTGGTGTTTATCGGTCCCTCGGCGGAGGCCATCGAACTCATGGGTAACAAGGCGGCCGCCAAGCGACGCATGCTGGAGGCGCGGGTGCCCTGTATTCCGGGCTATCAATCGGCAGATCAATCGGATGATGCGCTCATCGCGGCCGCCAGGGATATGGGCATGCCCATCATGGTTAAGGCCGCGGCGGGAGGCGGGGGCCGGGGTATGCGTCTCGTGACTGCGATGGCGGATTTCCCCGGGGCCCTGGCATCTGCGCGCTCCGAGGCAGAAAACGCCTTTGGCAGCGGCGAGCTGATTCTGGAAAAAGCGGTGACACAGCCACGGCATGTCGAAGTACAGGTGTTTGGAGATGCCCACGGGAATGTGATTCACCTCGGGGAGCGCGACTGTTCCGTGCAGCGACGACATCAAAAGGTCGTGGAGGAAGCTCCCTGCCCGGTAATGAATCCGGAACTGCGAGCCGCCATGGGCATCGCTGCTGTAGCCGCGGCACAAAGTATCGACTATGTCGGCGCGGGCACCGTGGAGTTTCTTCTCGACAGCGAGGAGCAGTTTTATTTTCTCGAAATGAACACCCGCCTTCAGGTGGAGCACCCCGTCACGGAGCTGGTTACGGGCCTTGATCTCGTTGATCTGCAGCTCCATGTAGCCCAGGGGGGAAGGCTGCCCTGCGGTCAGGAAGATGTGCACCTCCGGGGTCACGCCATGGAGGTCCGCCTCTACGCCGAGGACACGGTGAACGACTTTTTACCAGCCAGCGGTCGGGCTCTGGCCTGGGAGCCACCCTCGGGCGTCGGCATACGGGTAGATCACGGACTGTTCCCGGGCCAGATGGTGTCGCCATTCTACGATCCCATGATCGCCAAGATTATTGCCTTCGGGGATGATCGCGATACCGCGCGGCGCCGATTGCTCCGCGCCCTGAAGAATACCGTGCTCTTTGGCATCACCAGTAATCGGGAGTTTCTTATCGATGTGCTCGAGCGGGAGAGTTTCGCCCGGGGAGAGGCAACCACGGCCTTTATCGAGGAGGAGTTTCCCGAGGGAGTGTCGACGAGTATCCCGGGAGAGGACGATCTCTGCCTGGCTGCGCTTCTTCACTATCTGCAGGGCGAGGAGCAGGGTCTCGAGGGGCGGGTTTTTGATGACGCGCTGCTCAATGGCACCACCGGTGCCCGCGTGATGGAGAGCATCTTCAGCTATACGGTCAACGAAGAACTCCGGTCCTTGAGCGTGCTCCCCTTGGGTGATGACCGCTTTGACATTGCTCTGGGAGACACGCGGCGGGAGCTGCTGTTGGTGGATAGCGCCCGGGACGGACAACTACGCGTGGCCATGGACGGTTTGCAGCGTGACGTCGCTTACTGCTTTATGGATCAGGGCACTCTTGCCCTGCAGTCCCGGGGCCGGATGTTTGTCCTCGCGAACGAGTTGGCACTGTCTGCGGCGGACGGGGACCGGGAGGGTTCCGGTGCCGTCCTGGCGCCCATGCACGGCAACCTTCTAACGCTGCGCGTTGCCGTGGGTGACAAGGTATCCCGGGGTGATGAGCTGGCGGTGATGGAGGCCATGAAGATGGAGCACCGGCTCCTGGCGCAGATCGACGGCGTGGTCACCGCTATTCATGGTGTGGAAGGAGAGCAAATGAGCGCAGGTGCCGTGGTACTGGATATTGAGGCGGAGGAAGAGGCTGGGGCGGAGACAAAGAGAGACTGAGCTTTCTTTTTTACTCTTTCTCCTCTTTCTCCTCTTTTACCCCCTTCACCGCCGTTTTCTCTGATGCTTCTTCGCGACGCTAGCCGTTGGTTTCCGAGCGCCAGTGTTCGTTGCTGGTATCCCCGAGGAGATTCTCCAGAAAATCCACGGCATAGGTGATGCTCGCGTCAATGTCGGGAGCGATGTCTCCTTTCGATTCATCCCTGGGCATTGGCAGGGTGAGAAGAAAGCTGGGGGGCAGGGTTCGGTTTCGACCCAGGGTTGCCAGGGCGTGCAAGATATCCCCCGGAATCACAGCGTCCGCCTCCGGCAAGATGGGCGCTTTGCCATCATCAGTGATTTCTATGAACTCAAAAGGCGCTTTTCCGTGGAGATGCGTATCAATAAAAATCGCGAGATCGTTGGGCCTCAGATCCAGAGCATGCTCCAGCCTGAGGGCATCATCCTGAATCAAGGTTAACCACCAGCTATCGGAGATGCTGCGCTCGCGGAGCTTTTCAAGAAGCGCGGAAGCGACCCTCGAGTCCGCATCAGCAGCTCTTCCGTAGGCGATGATCAGTATGCGGCGCAACTGCTTATTAGCGTTATCGGCTGCGTCGTTGCCTGCACTCATGCGGCAGTCCCCTAACAACAACGAACGCAGAGTATAGACCAAGGAAGAGCCTTAAAAACCCAGCAATGCAAAGGGTCTTATACTTGACTAAAATAGTAGGGAATGAAACACTTTGCGGCCCTCGCAGAGCACCCGAGAACCGACCTATGCGCCTTACAACAAAAGGACGATATGCCGTTACCGCCATGCTGGACCTGGCTTTGAATGAAGCTCGGGGACCTATCCGTCTGGCTGCAATTTCCGAGCGCCAAGGCATTTCCCTGTCCTATCTCGAGCAGCTCTTTGCCCATTTGCGGCGTCAGGATCTGGTGCGAAGCGTGCGTGGTCCCGGTGGGGGTTACCGACTCAAGCGCGGGGCGGAGGACATCAGCGTCGCTGATGTGATCTCGGCAGTTAATGAAGATACCGACGCAACCCGTTGCCGTGGCAAGGGGGATTGCCAGGACGGGGATACCTGCCTGACCCACCATTTGTGGATGGATCTGTCTGATCGCATCAAAGAGTTTCTTTCCGATATCAGTCTGGCGGACCTCGTTGCCCGCCGTGAAATTCAAGACATTTCTGACAAGCAGGTGCTGCGAAACTCGGCTGCGGACCAAGTGGCCGGCATCCTCGTAAGAACCGCCTGACGTCGACGTTAGATCAGTAAGGAAAACAGCATGTCACAGGAAGTTATCGACAGCCGTATCGAGAAAGAGTACTCCGCGGGTTTTGTCAGCGATATCGAGTCCGATACCCTGGCGCCCGGCCTCGATGAGGACGTTATTCGTTTTATCTCGGCGAAAAAGGGCGAGCCCGATTGGCTACTGGAGTGGCGTCTCGAGGCTTTCCGGGGCTGGCAGGAAATGGAAACACCCGAGTGGGCGCATGTTCACTACCCCCAGATTGATTATCAGGCGCTGTCTTACTACTCCGCACCCAAGAGCATGGAAGACGGCCCCCAGAGTCTGGACGAAGTCGACCCGGAACTGCTGGAGATTTACAACAAGCTGGGTATTCCCCTGCACGAACAGGAGATGCTCGCGGGCGTCGCCGTGGATGCCGTGTTCGACTCCGTGTCCGTGGCGACCACCTTTCGCAGCAAGCTGGCCGAGGCGGGGGTCATTTTTTGCCCGATTTCCGAGGCGGTGCACGAGTATCCCGAGCTGGTGAAAAAGTATCTGGGCACGGTTGTTCCCCGCCGGGACAATTTTTATGCGGCACTGAACAGTGCCGTGTTCACCGACGGCTCTTTTGTCTACATCCCCAAGGGCGTTCGTTGCCCCATGGAGCTGTCCACCTATTTCCGCATTAATGAAGCCAAGACCGGTCAGTTTGAGCGCACCCTGATTATTGCCGACGAAGCCAGCCACGTGAGTTACCTCGAGGGCTGCACCGCGCCGATGCGGGATGAGAATCAGCTCCATGCGGCGGTCGTGGAGCTTGTGGCATTGGATGATGCGGAGATCAAGTATTCCACGGTGCAGAACTGGTACCCCGGGGACTCCGAGGGCAAGGGCGGTATCTACAACTTTGTGACCAAGCGCGGTGTGGCACACAGGAACAGCAAAATCTCCTGGACGCAGGTGGAGACGGGCTCGGCAGTGACCTGGAAGTACCCCTCGTGCATTTTGCGCGGCGATAACAGTGTGGGTGAGTTTTACTCCGTCGCCTTGACCAACAACATGCAGCAGGCCGATACGGGCACCAAGATGATTCACCTGGGGAAGAACACCCGCTCCACGATCATCTCCAAAGGGATTTCCGCGGGTAAAAGTTCCAATGCCTATCGCGGTCTCGTGCGCATGAGCCCCCGGGCGGAGGGCGCTCGGAACTACACCCAGTGCGACTCCCTGCTTATCGGTGATCGCTGCGCGGCGCATACCTTTCCCTATATCGAAAGTCGCAACCCCAGCGCCGTGGTGGAGCACGAAGCCACCACCTCGAAGGTCAGTGATGACCAGATGTATTTATGCCAGCAGCGCGGACTGGACGCGGAGAAAGCCGTGTCCATGATCGTGAACGGCTTCTGTAAAGAAGTATTCCGGGAGCTTCCCATGGAGTTCGCCGTCGAGGCCGGAAAGCTGCTGGAAGTGAGCCTGGAAGGCTCGGTCGGATAACGCGACGCCCGTCGGTGTCGTCTTAGGAGTGGTAAGAACATGTTAAAGATTGAAAACCTGCATGCGCGGGTCGAAGGCAAGGAAATTCTTCGCGGTCTGAATCTCGAGGTCGCCGCGGGAGAGGTGCACGCCATTATGGGTCCCAATGGCTCGGGGAAAAGCACCCTGGGACACGTCCTTGCCGGTCGGCCGGGTTATGAGGTTACCGAGGGCAGCATCACCTTCAACGGTGAAAACCTGCTGGAGCAGGATACGGAAGAGCGGTCCCGCGCGGGTCTTTTCCTGGCGTTTCAGTACCCCGTGGAGATACCGGGCGTGAGCAACATGGAGTTTCTGAAGGCTGCGGTAGACGCGGTGCGGGAACATCGTGGCCAGGAAGCCCTGGATGCGGTGAACTTTATGAAGCGTGCCCGGGAAGCGAGCAAAGCCGCCAATCTGCCCGCGGATTTCTTGAAGCGTGGCGTCAATGAGGGCTTCTCCGGCGGCGAGAAAAAGCGCAACGAGCTTATTCAGATGATGCTTCTGGAGCCCAGCCTCTGCCTCATGGACGAAACCGACAGCGGTCTCGATATAGATGCTCTCCAGGTTGTCGCCCAGGGCGTCAATGCGATGCGCAGCGACGACCGGGCTTTTATTCTCGTGACCCACTACCAGCGACTTCTGGATTTTGTGGAGCCTGATCACGTGCATGTGCTGTCCGAAGGCCGCATCGTGCGCTCGGGAGACAAGGATCTTGCCCTGCATCTCGAGGATAAAGGCTATGCCTGGCTCGAGGATGAGGTCGCCTGATGACGAGCTTTATGCAACAAGCCCTCGCTGAGGCGAGCCGCCAGGTGCCTCACTGGTTGCAGTCCGTGCAGGCGCGAGGTCTCTCCCTCTGGCAAGAGGCAGACCTCCCCACGCGACGCACAGAGAACTGGAAGTACACCGGTCTCAACGTCCTTCGGGACGATTATCACTTGGCCGATGGCAGCCTCACCCTCGATGCGCTCCCCGATAAATGGGCCGCGGGTTGCGGCGGTACCCGTCTTGTTTTCGTTGATGGTATCTATCAATCGGCCCTTTCAACGGCAGCGTCTGCCGACGGGGTCAGGGTTTGTCGTTTTGAGGACGCCGACGAGGAGCAGTCGGCGAAAATCGCCGGGCATCTCAATGGCGCTTTGAATGTAGAAGACCATTTGTTCGCCGCCCTTAACACCGCGACCCTTCGCGATGGCGTGCTCGTGGAGATTGCCGCCAATACAGCTGCTGATGAAGCCCCCATAGAGTGCTTGTGGCTGGTGAGCGCCGTCGATGCGCCCACGGCGGCGAACCAGCGCCTGCTGGTCCTCGCAGAGTCTGGCGCTTCCGCCACGGTTGTGGAGCATTTTGCCTCTCTGGACGACGCGAAGGACAGTTTCTGTAACGGGCTGACGGAGTTGATGCTGGGACCTAACGCCAGGCTCTCGCACTACCGGATTCACGAAGAGTCAGGCAGCGCGGTGCATATCGGTGGCGTCCACGCGCGTCTTGATCGTGATGCGCATCTGGAGAGTTTCCATCTTGCCCTCGGCAGCGTGCTCAAGCGTTTTGACCTCGTGATCAATCACGCCGGGCCCGGCGCTTACGCCTCCCTCAACGGTGTGTATCTGCCCCGGGGCGATGAGCACATCGACTACCACAGCACTATTGAGCATGCCGTACCCCACTGCAGCTCCGATGAGATCTTTCGAGGCATCATCGCGGATAAGGCCACGGCCGTGTTTAACGGCCGTATTCATATCCATCCCGATGCGCAAAAGACCCGTGCGGAACTCTCCAACCGGAATCTCCTCACGAGTCCTGAAGCGACGGTGAACAGCAAGCCCGAGCTGGAAATCTATGCCGACGACGTGCAGTGCGCCCACGGCACCACGGTAGCGCAGCTGGATGAGACGGCGATGCACTATCTCCGGACCCGTGGCGTATCCCAGGCGGAAGCCGAGGTGATGCTGAGTTTTGGTTTTATCAACGAGCTGATTGACGGCCTCGGGCTGGAGGTGCTCAAGGATTATCTGCGTCCTCTCCTCGCCGCCCGTTTTGCCCGAAACTCCGAGCTCTCGAGGCATCTGCTATGAGCACCCTGAAGGCTGTTGAAGCAGCCGGTACCGCGCCAAGCTTCGATGTGGAGCGGGTGCGTGCGGATTTTCCGATTCTGGGAGAGATGATTAACGGCCAGCCTCTGGTGTATCTGGATAACGCCGCTACCACGCAAAAACCCAATGCCGTTATTGATGCCATCGCTAATTACTACCGCCATGACAATGCCAATGTGCACCGTGGCGTGCACACCCTGTCTGACCGGGCGACGCGTCACTTTGAGGATGCCCGGGAGAAAACCGCCGGGTTTTTGAACAGCCCCTCATCGCGTCAGATCATCTGGACCCGGGGCACGACGGAGGCCGTTAATCTCGTGGCCCACAGTTGGGGCGCGGATAATCTGAAGGCCGGTGATCGGATTCTGGTCTCCTGGCTGGAGCACCATTCGGATATCGTGCCCTGGCAGCTTGCTGCCGCCCGCGTTGGTGCAGAGGTCGTGCCGATCCCCGTCACGGAAGAGGCGGAAATTGATATGGACGCCTTTGACGCGCTTCTGGATGAACGGGTCAAGCTGGTTGCGGTGAATCACGTCTCCAATGCCATCGGTACGATTAACCCCATCGAAAATATCTGCGCCCGGGCCCATGCCGCGGGCGCCCTGGTGCTCGTGGATGGTGCCCAGGCCGTCGGTCATTGGGATGTGGATGTGCAGGCCCTGGGCTGTGATTTTTACTGTTTTTCCGCGCACAAACTTTTCGCGCCTACGGGCATGGGCGTGCTCTGGGGACGGGAAGCGCTGCTGGAAGCAATGACACCCTTTCTCGGCGGTGGTGAGATGATCGAAACCGTGAGTTTTGCGGGGACTACCTTTAACGGCCTGCCCTTTAAATTTGAGGCGGGCACCCCAAATATCGCGGGAGCCGTGGGGCTGGGTGCTGCCATAGACTATCTGTCGCTCATCGACAGAGATGCCGCCGCCGGGCACGAGGATGCCTTACTGACTGCGACGCTGGAGGCCGCGTCGGAGATACCGGGTGTCCGGCGTATTGGTGCTCCCAAACGCAGCGCCGGTATTTTCAGCTTTGTCATGGATGGTTGTCATCCCTCGGATGTGGGCATGTTGTTGGACGAGCAGGGCATTGCCGTACGCACGGGACATCACTGCGCGCAGCCCCTCATGTCACGCTTTGAGTTGCCGGGAACCGTGCGTGCATCGTTCTCCATGTACAACACCCTGGATGATGTCGACAGATTGATCGCGGGACTGAAAAAAGCGCAGTCCCTCTTTGGTCCCCGCTAGGCGCTGCGTATCAGAAGTCGCCGGGCGGATCAAAATGCGATGTGAATAGGAGTAATACATTGTGACTGTGGAAACATTTGAAGTAGAGGGACCCCTGCGTTTTACCGACGCAGCGTCCGAGCACTTTCGCAGCAGCCTTTCCTCGGCGGGTAAAGCCGCCGTGCGCCTCAGCGTGCAGGAAAGCGGTTGCACGGGTTTCAAGTACGTCATGGAAGAGGTGGATGCCGGCGAAGACAGCGATACACCGCTGGCCCTCGACAACGGCGTGAAGGTTTTTATCGCTGCTGATGCGCTGGAGTTTCTCCGGGGAACCGAAGTCGATCTCAGCCGCGAGGGCATCAACAAGGTGCTTAAGTTCAACAACCCCAACGTGGTCGCGGAATGCGGCTGCGGCGAAAGTTTCAGCGTAGGCTAAGCCATGTCATCCCAGGAAAGAACACTGCTCACGGTGCGCCGCGAGGTGCAGGGGCGTCTGGTACCTGTGGGCGATCCCGTCACCGTGCCCGCAGACAGCTTTGTCACTCTTACGCAATCCCTCGGCGGGAATTACACCATCGTGCACAACGGCAACATGGTGCGTATCGACGGCACGGATGCCGACGCCCTGGGTCTCGAGGGTCTGTCCCTGACATTTACGCCGCCGGAAGACGGCAAAATCAGCGAGGCCCAGCTCTGGGAAGCGCTGCACACGGTTTTTGATCCCGAGATCCCCGTAGACCTCGTGAACCTCGGACTGATTTATCGGGTGGAGATTGACCAGGATGCGCAGCGTGTTGATGTCGCTATGACGCTTACGGCGCCGGGCTGCGGCATGGGGCCAGTGCTTGTGGGTGATGTAGAGCATCGTCTGCGCATGGTGCCCTTTGTCAAGGAGGTTGATGTTGATCTGGTTTTCGATCCTCCCTGGAACCGCGACATGATGTCGGAAGAGGCGCAGCTTGAAACAGGCATGTTTTATTGATGTTTCGACGCCTTTTCGTCTCGCGTGGAAATGCCCAAGGTAGCGACCTTTTAGCTCCCAGGAATCAGCTCCCAGGAATAAGCCCCCGAGAACAAGCCCCCAGGAAATCACGGAACATCTAGCCTATGAGCGTCGCCCCCAACCCATTTGGTGTGTCTATCACCGTAGACGACATTATTGAGAACCTCGGTTTTTTTGACAGCTGGGAAGACCGCTATCGCTACATCATCGATCTGGGTCGGGAGCTGCCCGAGATGCCCGCGGAGCTCCGCAGCGAGGATCGCCTGGTCCGCGGCTGTCAAAGTCAGGTCTGGATAGATGTTGAGGAGGCCGGGGAAGCGGGGAAAGCCGGCAGCGATGATAAAGACCGCTTACAGCTCAGTGCAGATAGCGACGCGTTTATTGTTAAGGGTTTGCTGGCGGTAGTTCTCGCCGCCTTCAATAACAAAGCGCCCGACGACATTCTCGCCTTTGATATCAATGCCTATTTCGAAGAACTGGGTCTTATGCGGCATTTGTCGCCCACCCGGGGAAACGGGCTCCAGGCCATGGTGGCCCGCATTCGCGAAGAAGCTACCCGGCGTCAATAAGACGAGCAGCTAACAGGTCGGAGACCGCCGAGGGAGCGATCGTCGTAGCGTCAGTCACGCACGCGAAGTCGTCGCTCCGGCGCCCAGCGTTTGATCAGTGCAGCAGTGGTGGTGCCTTGCACCAGCAGACTGAAAAGAATCACCCCGAACACCATCGATTGAATGGTGTCTCCGTAACCGAGTTCCAGGGGTAACGCCAGGGCCAGGGCCAGAGCAATGACACCGCGTTGGCCGCCCCACACCATAATAAACTGCCAGGGCCGTGGTATTCGCCGCCCGGTCAGCCCCGTGAGGACACCGCAGGCCGCGACGGCGCAGAGTCTTGCGATCACCGCGGCACCGATGGCAATAAGCATCGCCAGCCAGTGGGCCTGGAACATCTCCAGGGTGATCACCAGCCCCATAATCACGAAAAGAATGCTGTTGAGGAGCTCGCTGGACCACTCCCAGGTATGTGTCAGCCCGCTGGCCACGGTCTCTTCCACCTCCTTGAGAAAGCCCCGTGCGATCAAGGCGGCGACCATCACTGCCATGATCCCCGAGACGTGGAAGAAGTGCTCTGCCAGAAAGAAGCTACCAAAAGCCGTGAAGAGCAGCACGATAGTGGTACTCGCCGGCCGCCCCAGCACCAGGAGTAAAATGCTGGCGAGCAGGCCCGTGACCAGACCCAGGCAGGCGCCCCCAATAAAAATGGCGGTGAACAGGCTGACACCATTGGCGTGCATCACTTCCGGCGACAGGGCCATGGTGAGCACCAGGGAAAACAGCACAACGGCTGTGGCATCGTTGAACAGACTCTCGCCCTCGAACAGCGTTCCCAGGTCGGCGGGGGCGCGGGCGGCCTTTAGCTGATCGATCACCGATACGGGATCCGTAGCCGAGAGAATGGCACCGGTGAGAAGCGCCGCCACCCAGGGAAAGCCGGCGGGGTCCTGAAGTCCCAGATAGGACAGGCCGGCAGCGATCACCGTGGTGATAACAATACCCAGGGTCGCCAGCAGCATGACGGGCCAGAGCCAGCGGCGTAGGAGCCTCGCATCCAGATGCCAGGCCGCCTCGAAAACCAGCACGGGGAGGATGATGTAAAAGACGATGTCCTGGAGGTCCTTCGCCTGCACACCGGTATCAAAACCGATGGTGGCGATGATCTGGCCCGCGACGAAACCCACGAGGATGCAGGCCAAAGACATGTCCAGTCTGCCAAAACGTCGGAGCAGCGCTGCGAGGAGAACAAGCCCTACGAGAGCAAGAATCTCCTCGACGACGATGGCGATCATGGATTGGCTCTACTCAACAGCTCTTTGTATTCCGTGCGAATGGGACGCTGGGGAAAACGCTCGGTCATATTATGGGAGGCGCCACCCGCTTCAATGATTCGCACATGGGCGCGCTCCAGACCCCGGGGTTCCGGTGCGCCGCAGGAGTGGGCAATGACACCCACGCCCCGGGCCACGGCTTTTGCATAGGCCGCTACCCGCTTGCGTTTGTCCTCGGGCACCAGTCCCCGCTGAAGTTCCTTGTCATGGGTGGTGATGCCCGTGGGGCAGGTGTTCTTATTGCACTGCAATGCCTGGATGCAGCCCAGGGCAAACATGAAGCCCCGCGCCGATGTGCAGAAATCCGCGCCGCAGGCCAGGGCCCAGGCGACCTTTCCGGGATTGATCATCTTTCCCGAGGCGATGACCTTGATACGGTCCCGCAGTCCGAACTCCTGGAGGAGATCCACAACGATGGGGAGGGACTCCGTAAGCGGCATGCCCACATAGTCGATGAGCTCTTCCGGTGCGGCGCCGGTGCCGCCGTCCGCGCTGTCGATGGTGATGAAGTCCGGTGCAGAGCGAACCCCCCGCCGATGGATGGCGGTAAACAGATCCTCAAAAAAATTGAGTTGGCCCACGACCATCTTGAAGCCCGTGGGCTTGCCCGTCACCCTGCGTACCCGTTCGATCATGTCCAGAAGATCGTCAACGGAGCGCACGTCCACGTGACCGTTGGGGCTGATGGAGTCTGAGCGCTCGGGGATGCCACGAATGGATGCAATCTCGGCGGTGACCTTGCCGCCGGGAAGAATACCCCCTTTGCCAGGTTTGGCTCCCTGACTCATTTTTATCTCAAACATGCGCACCTGCTCGTAGGCTGCGACCTCCTGGAGCTTGGCGTCATCGAGGTTACCCGCCGCATCCCGCACGCCGTATTTGGCCGTGCCGATCTGGAAAACAATGTCGCAACCGCCCTGGAGGTGGTAGGGCGACAAGCCGCCCTCGCCGGTGTTCATCCAGATGCCTGCTTCGCCGGCGCCGGTGGCCAGGGCCGTAATAGCGGGCCTGGAAATGGCGCCGTAGCTCATGCCGGAAATATTGAGAATCGATGAGGTGGTATAGGGCTTTTCGCAGCTGTCGGCGCCCACGGTCACCGGTCGGGGCTCCACCGTGTCTTCCTCCAGGGTCGGGAAAGGACTGTTGAGAAAGATGATGTCGCCCTCCTGGTTCAGGGGGCGCGTTGACCCGAAGGCAACTGTGGAGTCCACCTGTTTGGCGGCGCGGTAGACCCAGCTGCGTTCCGCGCGGTTGAAAGGGAGCTCTTCCCGATCGAGGGCAAAAAAGTACTGGCGAAAGAACTCCCCCAGATGCTCAAAAAAGTAGCGGAAACGTCCCACCACCGGATAATTGCGGCGAATGGTTTGTTCCGTCTGGGTGATGTCCACAAGATACATCACGAGGATGGTCAGGCCGGCGACCACGACCAGGAAGGCCAATACCAGGGCGCTTCCCTCGATGATGCCCTGGGCCAGGCGGTGTAGTTCCGATAGTTCCATAGGGATCCCCAAGCAGGCTCTTATTATTGGATCGTTCCGCGGCACGCTAGCCCGGAATGCTTGTCTCCATGGATAGCATAATACCCCGCAGGAAGGGTATTTTTTTGATTTACATCACTGTCCCGAAGCTTGGTAAACAGCCCCGGATTTATCCCTGTTGCCCGACGCGGTGCGGGGCTGGGATCGCGGACGGGCTCAGAGTCGTTAGAGAATGGCAAAAAAAAACCGGGCTATGGAAGCCCGGCTCTTGCTTTCGGAGCGACGCAGGGCGCTCCCATGCTGCACTAAACGTGCTGTTGCATCTGCAGCATCCTAGGCGGCGTCTTTCTCCAGGAGCGCACCAGAATCAACGCCTTCAATGGCGATTTTTCTGGGCTTCATGGCCTCGGGGATTTCGCGTTCCAATGCCACGTGAAGGAGGCCGTTCTCCAATTTTGCGGAGACAACCTTTACATGCTCGGCAAGCTGGAACTTGCGCTCAAAATCCCGGTTGGCAATGCCGCGGTGCAGATAGTTGCGGTTTTCGCTGTCACCCTGATGCCGTCCGCTGATGACCAGACTGTTCTGCTCACTGGTGATCTCCAGCTCGTCTTCCGTGAATCCGGCGACGGCCATGGTGATCCGGTACTGGTTCTCTTCTACCTGCTCGATGTTGTAGGGCGGGTAGCTGGGCTTGCTGTCTCGCGCTACGGAGTCCAGCAGGGACGCCATGCGATCAAAACCAATAGCGGAATGATAAAGGGGGGAAAAATCTATCGTGTTACGCATAATCATATTCTCCATAAGAAGCAATATTGTGTATCGGGCCTCCCAATTGAGCACCCGTGTTCTTGATATGCGGACAGCTAAAAATTTTTCAAGGGCGATTATTCATTGCGAGCTAGAGGGTGATGGTCACCGCCGCAGCGGCGTTACGCGCTTTGCTTCGTGCGTTTTCCGTATCCTCACCGAGGGCAAGGGCCACGCCCATGCGCCTCCGTCCTGCTAGCTGGGGTTTTCCAAACAGCCGAAGATCGGTATTGGGCTGTCCCAGGGCGACGGCGAGATTGCCGTATTCAATGTTCTCGGAGTGACCCTCGGGAAGGATGACCGCCGATGCTGATGGGCCGTGGAGGCCGATGCCGGGAATCGGTAAACCCAGGAATGCGCGAACATGAAGTGCAAACTCCGAGAGGTCCTGGGAGATCAGGGTCACCATCCCCGTGTCGTGGGGCCGGGGCGAGACCTCACTGAAATAGACCTCCTTGCCACGGATAAAAAATTCCACACCGAAGAGCCCCTTGCCGCCCAGAGCGCCGGTGACGCGGGCAGCGATATCCTCGCACTGTTGCAGTACTTCGGGGTCCATAACGTGGGGCTGCCAGGACTCTCGGTAGTCGCCGTCTTCCTGGCGGTGACCGATGGGTGCGCAAAAGCTGACGCCGGAAATGTGCTGCACCGTGAGAAGCGTGATCTCATAGTCAAAGTCCACAAAACCCTCGACGATCAGTCGGCCCGCACCGGCCCTGCCTCCCTCCTGACCAAAGTCCCAGGCGGCCTGTATGTCCTCGCGGGAGCGGACCACGCTCTGACCCTTACCCGAGGAACTCATGATGGGTTTTACGACGCAGGGCATACCAATTTCGTCGATGGCGGTTTCGAAAGCTTCCCGGGTGTCTGCAAAGCGATAGGGTGAGGTGGCGATGTCCAGAGATTCTGCAACCAGCCTGCGAATGCCCTCGCGGTTCATAGTGAGTTGCGCTGCTCGAGCCGAAGGCACCACATTAAAACCCTCGTCTTCCAGCTTTGCGAGGGTGTCCGTATCAATGGCCTCGATTTCCGGCACGATAAAATCCGGTTTTTCCATTTCGATGGCGGCGCGCAGGCGCTCTCCATCGAGCATGGGAAAGACATAGCTTCGATCGGCAACCTGCATTGCCGGTGCATTGGCATAGCGGTCGCAGGCAATCACTTCGATCCCCAAGCGCTGGAGTTCAATGGCGACTTCTTTTCCCAACTCGCCCGCACCGCAAAGCAGTACCTTGGTGGCGGATTCGGCAAATGGGGTTCCAATGGTTGGCATGGCGTCTGATACCTTTATCTTTTGCTATTGGGGGCTTCGGGGCTTGGGACCATCAGGGGTTTTCTGCGGTTACCAGCCATACGGCGCCGGGGAGGGAGAGCTGCATGTTCTGATAGTAGGGCGCCAGTATCTCTTCAGCGGCAGCGTACACGGCTTCGCGGGTGTTCTCATCGACATCCACGAGTAGTCTCCCCACGGGACCGGTATTAACCAGTTCCCTCGCCGTGGCTTCAAAGCCGCCGCTCCCTTCCCAGTCCATGCTGACCTCATGGGGGGTTACGGCAATATTCTGCCAGCCCGCGTCCGAAAGGAGAGTCTCGACATACCTGGCGTCGGCAAAGGCGAAGGGCCCCGGGCTCCCGGGTTTGGGTGTGGGCGGTGGCGGCAGTATGGATAGCGCGGCTTTGAGGGGCAGGGCGGTCCAGGGGTTATTGGCCAGGGCCTGCCAGCAGGCAAAGGCGAGACGGCCGCCGGGTTCCAGGGCCCCTCGAAGATGCGTAAATGCCGCGGTGGCATCATCGAAGAACATTACGCCGAATCGCGAAAACAGCAGGTCAAAGCGGGCGTCGCCAAAATCATGGCGGGAAGCATCTGCTTCGACAAAAGCCACCCCTTTGCCTGCGTCACCCAGCCTCGCCAGTTCTTCACGGGCAACGTCCAGTAACGGCGCGGAAACATCGACCCCCAGGACGCAGGCCTCCGGGCCCAAACGCTTTGCCAGCATGAGGGTTTCGCTGCCGCCGCCGCAGCCCACATCCAATACGGCGCGGGCGCTGTCCACAGCAGCGTGGTTCATCAGGGCGTCGGCGACGGGGGCCAGCATGCGAGACATCATGGCATCCCGCTGAGCCCATTTGCGTCCCGCATCGCCATTCCAATAGGCGATTTGCTCTTCATTGTTCATGAGAATTCTCCGCTCAAAATCCCAAGTGTAAACCGAACCACGGAACGATTGAGAACGATGGTTTCCTGACGTATCGTGAAACGCTCTGCCGCTAACCGAGTAAGCGCTTCATGAAGATTATTGCTGTGTCTTTTCTGCTGATGGCTCTCACCGCCTGTGGTGCCAGTACGGGCCAGCAAAGCGTCTCGCGCGGCGATGCGTCCCTGTCAGCGCTCTATGAGCGTGAATGGGAATGGCGGCAAAAAGAGTTCGGCAAGGAACGGGACGCAGAGGGTAACTGGGTAAAAACATCTGGCCTGCCCGATGTCAGCGATGCCGCCCAACAGAGACGCCTGGCCTATTGGGAGGGTGTACTAGGGGAACTCGATGAGATTTCCATCGAGGACCTGAGTCCTGAGGAAGCCATCAATGCGGCGGTTTTTCGTCAGATTATAGAAACCCTGGCTAATGATGCCCGCTACAAGACCTATGAGGCGCCGCTGAACTCCGACAGCTTTTTCTGGAGCGGCCTACATCCCCAGAATGGAGGCTTCGAGGACGCCGCAAGCTACCGCCGCTATCTGGGTCGCCTGCGGGATCTTCCGCGGTTTTTTGCCCAGCATATGAGCAACATGCGCGCAGGCATGGCCCGGGGCTACACCGTGCCCGCCGTCAGTCTCCGGGGCCGGGATCAGTCTATCGAAGCGTATTTGCTGCCGGGCAGTGAAAACCCCTTCTGGATACCTCTTGATAGTTTCCCGCCCATGATGGGCGGGGAACAGGTCGCTCGTCTCCAGACAGAGGCCCGGGAAGTGATCGCGACTCAGGTGGTGCCCGCGTACACCGCGCTCCTGAAATTCATGCGCGAGGAATATCTTCCCAATGCGCGCAGGACTCTCGCTGCGCGGGATCTTCCCGATGGGGAGGCGTTTTACCAGTCACAGATTAAGGGCTTCACGACGCTGGACCTGACGGCGGAGGAGATTCACAACAAAGGCCTCAGCGAGGTGGCCCGAATTCGCGGTGAAATGGAGTTGATTTTGGCGGAACTGGAGTACGACGGCGATATGGCCGCGTTCTTCCACTTCCTTCGCACGGATCCGCAGTTCTATGCCGGGACACCCGATGAGCTCATGGGCGTCTCCGCCTACGTGGCCAAGCGTATGGACGGCAAACTGTCGGAGGTGCTGGGCTTCCTGCCTCGCCGGCGCTTCGCTATCAATCCCGTACCGCCCGCCATCGCACCGATTTACACGGGGGGACGCGGCGGCCTGAATGCCTGTCTGATGAATACCTACAATCTGCCGGCACGTCCCCTATACACCCTACCAGCGCTTACGCTTCATGAATGCGCGCCGGGGCATGCCTTACAGGCGGCCATCTCTTTGGAAGCCCCCGGGGAGATACCGGAGTTTCGTGCGCAGAACTACTTTTCGGGCTATGGCGAGGGTTGGGGCCTGTACACGGAGTGGCTCGGGGGAGAGATCGGCATTTATCGCACGCCCTACGAGCGCTTTGGACAGCTCACCTATGAGATGTGGCGTGCCTGCCGTCTGGTGATCGATACGGGCCTCCATCAATACGGTTGGAGTCGGGAGCAGGCCATCGCCTATCTCCGCGATAACGCCGCGATGTCAGATCATGAGATCACCACAGAGATCGATCGCTACATTTCCTGGCCCGCTCAGGCCCTGGCCTACAAGCTGGGGGAAATGCTCATCCGTGAAAAACGCGCCCGAGCCGAGGTGGTGCTTGGAACTGATTTTGATCAGCGCTATTTCCACGACAGGATCCTGGGCCTGCGTTCCGTGCCCCTGTCAGTGCTGGCATCGGAGCTCGATGCCTGGATAGATGCGGGCGGCCCCAACCCCTATCCGGACATGAACTAGAGCTTTAAAGGAGCGCCCGCCCCGGAATGGCCTGCAGTAGCTGCCGTGTATAGGGTTGCTGGGGAGCATTGAACAGGGACTCGCCCGTACCCTCTTCGACGATCTTGCCCTGGTAGAGCACGATAATGCGATCCGCAAGGTGCTTCACTACCGCCAGATCGTGGGACACAAAAAGCATGGTCAACCCATACTCCCGGCCCAGCTCCAGCATGAGATCCAGTATCTGTGCCTGAATCGTCACGTCCAAAGCGGACACGGGTTCATCCGCAACAATAAATTCCGGTCGCGTGGCCAGGGCACGGCCAATGGCAATGCGCTGTCGCTGTCCACCGGAGAACTCGTGGGGGTACTTGCGCACGAAGGCCCGGGCGAGACCGACATCGTCCATGAGCTTCAGTACGCCGTCGCCTACACTGCGGCGGTCCTCAATTCCATGAAGGAGCAGCGGTTCCGCCAGGGTGTCGAACACGGTCATACGCGGATTGAGGGACGCAAAGGGGTCCTGGAAGATCATCTGCATCCGCCGGCGCATGGTTTTCAAGGCCGGCCCCTCGAGGGCCGTGATGTCGGTGCCATCAAAGTTCACCTCGCCCTCACTGATGGGCACCAGGCGCAGCAGTGATCGTCCGATGGTGGATTTGCCGGACCCGGACTCCCCCACGAGGCCGAGGATTTCACCCCGGTGTATATCGAAGCTCACATCGTCGACCGCCTTTACCGTTTCGCCTTTGGCGACATCGAACCAGGTTTTGAGGTTCCGCACGCGAATGAGAGGCTCCGCGTCCTGCGCCGGGGAGACCTTGGTTCCGGCGGGAATCGCAGACAGCAGCTTTTTCGTATAGGGGTGTTTCGCATTGCTGAAGATGGCGCTTCGATCACCGGCCTCAACAATTTTTCCCTGCTGCATCACGCAGATTTCGTCGGCAATATCCGCCACCACCGCCAGATCGTGGCTGATAAATATGACACCGATATCGCGTTTTCGTTGTAGCTCAGCGATGAGCTCGAGAATCTGTGCCTGAATGGTGACATCCAGTGCCGTGGTGGGCTCGTCGGCAATCAGTAGCTTGGGTTCATTGATGAGCGCCATGGCAATCATGACCCGTTGGCGCATGCCACCGGAAAACTCATGGGGAAAACAGTCCACGGTGCTCTCGGGGTCCCGGATACCTACTTCCCCGAGCAGTTCTATCGCGCGGGTCCGCGCCTCCGCCTTCGCCACGCCCTTGTGATAGACGATGGGCTCTACCATTTGCTTGCCTATGGTCATGTAGGGATTGAGGCAGGTCATGGGGTCCTGAAAGATCATTGCGATATCCCGGCCACGGGTTTTGCGCAGCTGCCTTTCGGAGCACTGGAGGAGGTCTTTGCCGTCAAAGAGCGCCTGCCCGCCATCAATGCGGCCCGGGGGCATGGGAATGAGTCCCAGCATGCTGTAGCAGGCAACGGATTTGCCGGAACCCGATTCGCCAATGATGGCGGTGATCTTGCCGGATTCCACGGTAAAGGAGATGTCATCCACGGCTTTGTTCACGCCGTTACGGGTGACAAAGCTCACTGCCAGGTTTTTGACTTCGAGTAAGGCCATAGCGATCAGTCCTTTGAACCGCGAACGTCCAGCGCATCGCGCAGGCCGTCCCCGAGAAAGTTCAGGGAGAAGAGGGTCACGGTAAGCGCAAGCCCGGGAAAAATCAGCAGCCAGGGGTACTCCTCCATGGTCTCAGCGCCGTAGGAGATGAGCAGTCCCCAGGATGTCTGCGGGGGTTGTACGCCAAGCCCCAGAAAACTCAGGAACGCTTCGAGGAGCATCACGCTGGGTATGGTCAGAGTGGTGTAAACGATAATGGGACCGAGGGCATTGGGAATCAGATGGCGGCGGATAATGGTGCCGGGAGACAATCCGAGGGATATGGCGGCCTCCACAAACTCCTGCTGCCTGAGGGACTGCACCTGCCCACGCATGATTCTCGCCATGGTGAGCCATTCCACGGCGCCGATGGCGAGAAAGAGGAGGAGCAGGTTGCGACCGAAAACCACCATGAGCAGGATGATGAAAATCATGAAGGGCAGGGCGTAGAGAATATCCACGAGGCGCATCATCACGGCATCGACGCGACCGCCGGCGTAACCGGCGATGGCACCCCAGGTGATACCGATGAGTAAGGCGACGGCGGTGGCGATAAAGCCCACGGCCAGGGAAATACGGCCGCCGTAGAGAATCTGCGTCAGCATGTCGCGACCAAAAATATCTGTGCCCAGCCAGTGTTCTGCGGAAGGCGGCGTAGCACCCAGATCAAGATCCTGGGCATCATAGGCATAGGGGGCAATCAGCGGTGTGAGCAGGGCAAGGACAATGCATACCAGCAGCACACAGAGTCCCACGATGGCCAGACGGTTTTTACGCAGGCGCAGCCAGGCGTCTTTCCACAGGGAAGTGCCCTCTTCTGCCGCGGCGATATCTGTTAACAAAGTGCTCATGACGCGCCCCCCAGCTGATGACGAAGTCTGGGATTCATCCAGGCTGCGACGATGTCCGAGAGAAGGTTAAAGAGCACGATGAGGGTCGACAGAAACACCGTGGTCCCCAGGATCATGGTGTAGTCCCGATTAAATGCCGCCTGTACGTAAAAGCGTCCCAGGCCCGGTATCTGAAAAATTGTCTCCACCACAAAGGATCCCGCAAGAAGGCCGGCAAAAGCGGGACCGAGAAACGTGACGACGGGCATGAGTCCGCCACGGAGCGCATGCTTCGTGACCACCTGCCATTCGGGCAGGCCCTTAGCGCGCGCCGTGCGAATGTAATCCTGGGACATCACCTCCAGCATGCCCGCCCGGGAGAGGCGGGCAATATAGGCGGCGTAGCCCGCACCGAGGGTAATGCTGGGCAGGATCTTGTCGCCGGGAATGTCTCCCCAGCCGGAGACCGGCAGCCACTCGAGTTCGATGCCGAAGAGCAGCACCATGAGAGGCCCCAGGAGAAACGAGGGCATGCAGATACCGATCATTGCCAGACTCATGGGAATGTAATCCTGCGCCGTGTTTGGCCGAAGGGATGCGATGATCCCGGCTAGCCCACCGATAAGCACAGCTACAAGGAGGGCATAGAATCCCAGCTCCGCGGTAACAGGCAAACCGGCACCAATGAGCTCGTTAACACTGCGTCCGGGATACTTAAACGACGGACCGAAATCGCCCGAGGCCAGATCACCCAGGTAGGCGGTGTATTGCTGGAAGAGCGGGAGGTCGAGGCGATACTGTTTTTCCAGAGCGGCTTTGACTTCCGGTATCACCGCTTTCTCGCTGTCGAAGGGCCCCCCGGGCGCCACGCGCACCAGAAAAAATGTCACAGTGATGACCGCCAGTAATACCGGTATCGCCTGTAAGAGTCGGATGCTGATAAATCGCCACATAAATTAGGTTTCCGATGATTGCCATTTCCACGCGGGTGCCTCGGGATCGAGCTCCACGTATTTGTAAACGTAACCCGTCACGACGCGGCCGTGGAGGCCTTTGACACTGGGTTGCACCAGACGTTTTTCCGTATAGGTGGTCACGGGTAACAGGGGTGCCTCGCGCAGGAGTATGTCCTCGGCGCGGGTGTACAGCTTCATGAGCGCCGCGACATCAGGGGTTTTCCGCGCCTGATTGATGACGATGTCATCGAAGTCGGGGTCTCCAAAGCCTGTTGCGTTGATGGGCGAATCACTGACCATGTAATCGAGGAAACTGTCGGGGGTCACGTCGCCGTTCCAGCCTCGCCGGGCAATCTCAAAATTGCCTTCGCGTATTGCCGTCAGGTACACCTGCCACTCCTGATTTTCCAGGGTGATGTCGAGGTTCAGGTGCTTTTTCCACATTTGCTGTACTGCTACGGCAATCGTGCGATGGTCCTCGCTGGTGTTGTAAAGCAGGGAGAGCTCGGGAAAGCCTTCGCCGTCGGGAAAGCCTGCCTCTGCCAGTAAGCGCCGGGCTTCTCCGGGGTCGAAGGTCAGCAGCTTTGGAGGATCATAGTCGGGCATGCCAAAGGGCACATAGCCACCCCAGGCAATGGCGGTATCGTTAAGAACATTCGTCGCCAGCAGCTGCCGGTCCACCGCCAGGGCCAGGGCCCGGCGCACCCGACGATCGTCCAGAGGCGGTATTTTTGTATTGAAAACGTAAAAATAGCTCGCCATTTGAGGCGTCTGAATCAGGGGGGAGTCCGCTTGTTCCCGATATCCCGGTGTTTTGCTATTAGGCACCATATTGGTGGCGTGAAGCTGACCACTGCGGAACATTTTTTCTTCCGTTGCCGCGCCCTCGATGGGGCGAAAGACAATGCCGTTGAGGCTTACCGTGTCCGCGTCCCAGTAATAGGGATTTCGTTCCACGCGAAGGAAGCGCTGGAGCTTCCATTCCGCGAGGCGGAAGGGACCGTTGCCGACAATATTCTCGGGCCGGGTCCACCGGGAGTAGCGAAGGCGCGTGCCGCCGTGAGCTTCGATGGTCGCGCGATGCAGGGGCGCCATGTAGACATAGCTGAAGTTGATGAGCGCGAAGGGATAGGGGTAAGCCAGTTCTACGCGAAGCGTATGGGGATCAACCACCTCGATGCCGACCTGATCAAAATCATCAATTTCGCCGAGGTGATAGGCCTCGGCGTTGCGGATGATAAAAAACACGTTGGCCAGCTGATTACCCAGCGCGGGATTCAGGGCGCGCTCCCAGGTCCAGTGAAAGTCCTCGGCGGTGATGGGCTCACCGTTGGACCAGCGCGCCTCGGGATTCAGGTGAAACACGATGGACATGGCGTCATCACTGAAGTCCCAGCTCCTGGCGACGCCCGGCTCCATGGACTCGTCGTAGGGGTTGCGAATGATCAGCGGCTCGAACAGTGCATCGGCAACATTCGCTTCGGGGCTACCCGACAGCACATGAGGATCAATGGTTTGAGGCTCCGTGCCATTGCCCAGATACAGTATGCCGTCCCGATTTCCCTGAACAACCCGGGATTCTCCCGGGGAGCAACCGCCGAGTCCAGCAAGGATCGCGGTTAGCAGTAGCGCGCCGTAAAGCGGTGCGCCGTATCTCACTTTTCGCAGGGCTCAGAAACGCTGCGACGATCGGGATCCAGCCAGACGTAGCGGAGATTGAGGGAGTCCATGAGATTGGGAGACAAGCCGCAGACGCTGGGATGAACCAGGTGTTTGCTGGTGTAGGTATAGATGGGGATGATAGGCATGTCTTCCATGAGCATTTTCTCGGCTTCATAGAAAACCGCAAAGCGCTCCTCACGGGATCGCGCCTGAGGCGCCTTGAGGCGAATCAGCTCGTCGTAGCGCTGGCTGGCGTAGCCCGTATTGTTGTTACCCCCGTCGGTGAGGTAAAGATCCAGAAAGTTTTGGGGGTCCACAAAGTCGCCAATCCAGCCGCGGCGGGCCAGATCAAACTCCATGTTGGTGACGGAGTCCAGATAGACCTTCCATTCCTGATTTGAAATGGTCACGTCGATATTGAGCTCGTCTTTCCACATCTGCTGCAGGGCCACAGCAATTTTTCTATGGGCCTCCTGGGTGTTGTAGACAATCTCCATCCCGGGCCAGCCTTCTCCGTCGGGGTAGCCCGCCTCGGCCATTAACTGCCGCGCTTTGTCCAGGTCGTAGTCAAAGGTCTTGGGCGGTACGTAGCCCAGGGCCCCCGGCGGTGTGATGCTGTAGGCAGGGACTGCGGAGTTTTGCAGGACCGAGCGGATGAGGGTGTCGCGGTCGACACTCATTGCCAGGGCGCGACGCACACGCACATCATCCATGGGCGGTCGCTTGGTATTAACAAGGTAAAAGTAGGTGCCGAGGTAGGGGTCCTGGCGATAGGGGGAGTCTTCCTGGGCCTGGTAAACGGGAATCTTGTCCAGGGGCAGCGTCGCAGTGACATGCAGCTGGCCGGAGCGGAATCCCCGTTCTTCGGACACGGCGTTTTCCGTGGGATAAAAAATCACCTTGTTCAGGCGCACACGATCGCGGTCCCAGTACGTGTCGCTCTTGCGCATGGTGATGCGGCGATTAAGGAGCCATTCCTCAAGCTGGAAAGGCCCGTTGCTCACCATATTGCCTTCCCGCGTCCACTGGGTGAAACGGTCGGTGAACTTGCCGTGTTTTTCGATGGTAGCTCGGTGCACGGCAAAGGTGCTGTAGTGATCCATAAGCTGCAGGAAGTAGGGCGTGGGCTCCGTGAGAGTGACCACCAGGGTAAGAGCGTCCCTTGCCTTCACTCCCACCTCGGAGAAATCAGAAATCTCCCCGCTAAAGAAAGCCTCGGCGTTTTTAACGGGGAAGAGCATATATGCGTAGAGATTACCCATCTGCGGATGAAGGGCGCGCATCCAGCTCCATACATAATCATGGGCAGTCACGGGGTCACCATTGGACCAGCGCGCCTCAGGATTGATGTGGAATGTGATAACCCGGCGGTCTTCGCTGAACTCCCAGCTTTTGGCGACGCCGGGCTCGGGCTCCAGGGTGGCGGGATTTTTTACCGCAAGGCCCTCAAACAATGCCCGGATCAGGATGTTCTCCGGCACGCCGGTCACAACATGGGGGTCCAGCCCCTGGGGCTCACTGCCATTGCCATAGTGGAGCACGCCCTCGCGGTTTCCCCGCTCAACATTCGACTCTCCGCCACCACAGCCGACAAGTAGGGCAGTCACAATAATGGAAAGCGCCGCCAATGCGCGGAACATCGATGCCATATAAAACTCCGGTTTAACGCTTGGGGGTGTTACTGACCAGCAGGTACTCGAGGCGCCCGTCCCCATGGAGCACGCCCTGATCAATGCGCAGCTCACTGCCCAGGGCATCGTTAACCACCTTGCGATTGTGGGGATAAAGGGTCGCAGCACTCTGGCTCTGCACGGCGATGAGGTTGTCGCCGGCCATGCCCATATGACGGAGCATCTGCTCCGTGCCCCTTTTATGCAACATAAATCCGTGGCCTCGGCAGTCCGCCGTGAGGTAGCGCCGCAGGAGTCCGGAAAACGCCGAGAGGGCGTGTTCGTGCAGATGATTCAGGGTGTCCCAGAAGAACACAAGGTCGTAGCGGTGGGCACCCATGGACGACAGTAAACCGCTCAGTTCAAGCTGCATCTGCTGGTTTGAGGGCGGGTCCTCCATGCGGGCTTCGAGACCTGCAGACCATTCCAGAAGGCTGTCGGCCGCGTCCAGCACGCAGAGGCGGCAGGAAAACTGATTGAAGAACTCGAGACTGCCACTGTTGGCGCGTCCAAAGTCGAGAATGTTGAGGGTGCCGAGGGAGGCGAGGCGTTTTTCGTCGAGCATTACCGGCAGCAATCGACTGGTAATTGCCGCCGGTGGATCGCTGCGATCGGACTTCTTGCCGGGCAGGCCGACCACGGGCCTGGCTTACCCTGCTTTGTCGATACTGTGCACTTCGGGTTTTGCGCCGGCGGCGGGCTTTGTGGCCGCTGCGGCGGCGGGTTTGCTGCCGCCCATGTCGATGCTGCCCTTGAAGCGACCGCCATCCTCGAGCATTACCCGGGGAGAGCTCACATTGCCCTGTACATTGCCGGACGCGCAGATCACTACGCGCTCACTGCCGTCAATGTCGCCTTTGACTTCGCCTTCGATGCGGACGGTCTTGGCGCTGATATTGGCCTGCACCCGCCCCGACGTGCCGATAACCAGCTCGTTCTCGGACAGGGTGATGGTACCTGTCACTTCGCCCTCGACCAGCAGGTCTTCGCTGCTCATGATGTCGCCGTTAACTTTGACCTTGGATCCGATCACTGCGTTTACTCCCTCTGTGCGTTTAGCCGGTGTAGGTGGTTTAGCCACGGCGGGTTGTTCCGGCGTGGCGCTGGCAGCGGGACTTGGGTCCGGCGTCTGCGGTTTACTGCTTTTGCGCTCAAACATGGTTCTGCTCTTCGATTTGATCGGTGGCCCGTGCCCTCAGCCTTAGGTGCTCCGGGGCGGACAACCGCGAGTGGTCAGTCAGTAGCTCATCCTAGTTCAAGCCCTTGCGCGCCGCAATCGGCGGCGGGTAGTCATTGCAACACCCAACCCCAGGAATGCAACACCCGCGGCGAGGGCGGCGTAGAGGGGAGAGGCGGTTTTGGGCATGGTGACCACGGTCGCTTCCTCAATGTTGATCAATGTTTCATCGCCATCAAAGGCACCATCATCCACCGCGAGGGCAAAGCGGTCTTCCGGGATATAAACACTGAGTTCCTGACCGGGAAGCAGTTCGCTGGCGCGATAGTCCCGGCCCTGAATGTTTGCACGCCAGCTGCTGTCTACGGTGATGCTGCGCTGCGCGCCCTGGGAACCGTCCGTGTGCCGGGGTCGAAAGCTCAGTCGATTGCCCCGCACCCGGGTCAGCTCAATAATGACTTTGGCGTAGAGCTCGTCGTTGCGGGCATAGACACCCTGACAGGACAGGGCAATGTCCGGGTTTGCGGCCAGCACCTGGGCTGACCACACAAGGTCGTCACAGCCGGGCGCTTCCTGCGCCATCAGATGCCCGCTAAGTGCCAGCGCGAATGATGCTGCAATGAGTTGTTTTTTCATGCGTTGCTCCTGGGAGGAAGAGTGACCCTTGGTTGAGGGGGGGGCACCGGCACGGCGCGAACAAGAAAGCGTTGGGGGGCATTCCCCGCAAAATAAAAGGGGTAGCAGGTGACAATGGTCAGGCGCGGGTCCATGGTGTCCCGGAGATACTCGATGGCCTCGGGTTCGATGACGCGAAGCTCATCGATAACAAAATGGCGTTCGCCATGGAGGGTGTCCAGGGTGAGACGGTCGCCGACGGCGGCATCTTTGAGCACCCGAAAATAACCATCTCGATGCCCTGCGATACCGATATGTCCCGGCTCGTGGGGATAGGCCATGCCATCTATGACGCCCGCGCCCCGATCCATGTTCAGTTCGCTGGCGCTGTCATACACGGGCACCGTCAGGTTCAGCGCGGGGGCCCGGAGTATCGCCAAAACCGGTGTCTCTGCGCTGTCTATGGCGCGAAAGTAAGCCTCTTTCCGGCCGGGGGACCAAAGCTGCATGTCAGGAAGGGCTTGAAGGGCCTCGGTCGCGCGCACCTCACTGCGGAGCACGACGGTAGCGGCAAAGGCCAGAAGCAGGCCGCCGACGAGATAACAGAGGATCTCCCCGAGGAGGTGACCGTGATCTGCTTTGACCGATGTGCTGTTGATCATGGCTCTAAATTAGACCCGGCAGGCGCCGAGCTCAAGTCATAATTCTTTGTCTGCCTTTCCGACGGATTTTCCGTGATGCCCCGTATGACAGAAGGACATTCACAATCATTCATTTTTTGGAGTAGCACGATGAAAAAAACACGACTTGTACTTCTGGGTGGTGCCACAGTTTTGTTGTCAGCAGTGGCGCTGGCGCAGCCTCGCGGTGGTATTTTGATGATGGACGCAGATGGGGACGGGCAGGTGAGTCGCCAGGAGTTTCAACCACCGGGAGAGCGGCGCGGTCCGAAGATCTTCAAGCGGGCCGACGCTGACGGTGACGGTTCAATTACCCGCGATGAAATGCTCGCTGCGGTAGAGGCGTCGGGGGAACGGCAGGCTAAAATGCAGGAGCGCATGCCGGCAATGTTCGATGAGATGGACGCCGATGGTAATGGCGTGGTCAGCACCGCGGAAGCACAGGATCACGCATTCAGCCAGATGGATGCCAATGGGGATGGCTTCGTGAACCAAGAAGAAGCAAAGGCAATGCACGACAGGCGCAAGGAGCGGCGACATGGGCGGAATGGACGTGATGGGCGCGATGGGCAAAGTGACGAGGGCGTCGAGCAGTCCTGAGCCCGGGTGCACCTAGCCCAGGGCTTCTATGGAGCGAGACCACGAGGCATTGCTGGTCGCCCGCGTCGCTGATGGTGACCGGGCGGCTTTTGGCGAACTCCTGAAAACGCATCAGCAGCCTCTTGTGCGCTATGCACGGCGCATGCTCTCGGACCCCGGCGCGGCAGACGATGTGGTTCAGGAGACTTTTCTCCGTTTGTGGACCCGCGCGGGTAGCTACAAAAGCAGCAGCGCCCGTCTTACAACCTGGCTGCACAATATCGCGCACAATCTCTGCGTAGACAGCTTTCGTCGCAATGCCCGCCTGTCGTTTACCGATGACGAGAGCCAGCTCGAAGTGACGACCGCCGGTCCCGAGGGGGATGCCGAGTCCACGGACAGTGCTCACCGCGTGCGCACAGCGCTGGAAGGCCTGCCAGAGCGTCAGAGGAGTGCGCTGCTTATGTGTCATTACCAGGGTCTGTCGAACCGGGAGGCGGCGACTGTTCTCGACGTCTCCGTGGATGCGCTGGAGTCCTTGCTGGCCAGGGCGCGCCGCCGATTAAGAGAGGAGTTGTTAAGTCATGTTGAGTCCTGATCGACTGGAGGAGCTACTGGAAAGCTACGGTAGTAGGGAGGCGTGCTGGCCGGATGATCTGCGTCAGGAGATGCTCGCCTGTCTTGAGACCTCTCCCCATCTACAAAAACGCCTCGCCGATGCCCGGGCGCTGGATGTGATGCTCGACAGCTATGTACCCGATCCCGTGAATCTTGAGCAGCGGATCCTCGCGGCGCTGCCGGAGTCTGTGAGCGACCGTGTTGTGCGTTGGCTCTTCCCCCATCGGCCCCAGCTTTGGTGGCGGCCCGCCATGGCGGCCACATTCCCCTTGTTCCTCGGTTTGGCTATCGGTCTCGAGTCGCAAACGGTGGTGTCGGCCACGGATTGGGAGTTGCAGGAGCAAAGCCTGCTGCTGCCGGCTGGGGCCGAGGCGGCCTGGTATGAATAGAAGCTTGGTATTAAGAGGGGCGGCTATGAACACGACATGGGCGGGAACAGAGGTCTGTTATGAAAAAAAGTAACCTGGTAGTGATCGCACTTCTGCTGTCCGTCGCGACAAATCTGCTGATTGCCGGCTTCTTTATCGGAAAGACACGCGGGCCCGTCGAGCCGCCGCCCATGGCGTGGATGGCGGAGGAGATGGCTCCGGAGACCCGGCGCATGGTGCGTCGACAAATGCGCGAGCAGTTCCCCCAGGTGCGTCCCCTGCGGGAGGAGATGCGACGGGCCCAGGGCGCCGTTCGCGAGGCAGTGTCAGCGGAAGATTTTGACCCCGAGGCCCTGGCGTCAGCCCTGGAGCGCTCCCGTGAGGTGTCGGCCCGTTACCAGGCGCTTATTCATAAAAACCTGATAGACATCTCGGCGGATTTACCCAGGGAGCAGCGCATGGCTCTCGCCCGAGCCGCGCTGGAGCGCGGGCAGAGAGCAAAAAGGCCGCACCGGCCACCGGAAAACATCCAGTGATCGGAGCGGCCAAGGTTTGCTAGTGCCGGGTCGGCGCTGAGCGTGTTACCGGAAGTACTACTCCGCGCTGAGCCCGGTGGCGAGCCTCAGAGCTCGATGTCGACCGAATAGGAAACAACGACCTTGTATTCATCGTTGTCGTAACCGCCGTCGGCAGCGGGTCCCGATACATTGGTGTCCGTGAACATAAAGCCAAAGCCACCTTTTGACAGGCTGATATTGTAGTCGTAGTAGCCGCCATCAGAGCCGTTGAAGGCCTCGGCGAAGTCACCGTCGTGATAACCCACGTGCAATCCGATGCCGATGCCGTCACCCACCTCAAAGCCGTAGTCGGCGGAGATGTAATAGGTGCCGCCGGCGCCGAAGTCCTGGCCGGGCCCCTCATCGGCTTCGGTGTTGGTCAGTACGTAGGCGGAGGCACTGAAACCACCGATGCCCACGGTTGCGTAGACCTCGCCGAAATCGAAATTGGCCTCTTCATCATAGTTGTAATACAGGTAGCCGATATCCCAGCTCACACCGCCCGCTTCGAAGGCATAGCCCGCGTAAAGATCGTGTTCGTAGGAGTAAACGTCTGAGGGTCCGTAGTTAACGTTTGAGACCCAGGTGCCGACGTAAAAGCCGCTGTCTGCGGAGTAGTCGATGCCGCCCTGGACCGCGGATTCGTTTTCTGTCTGCGTGAGGCCACGCCAGATGTAGTTGTTGGTGACTGAGGCGTTAGCGCTCAATTCGCCGGCATGGGTCGGCGCAGCGACGGCGCAGCCAGCCAGTGCGGTAAGGGCGGCGATGCGCTTAAGGTTTTGCATGTGTTGCATGGATGTTTCTCTCCCCTTGGATTCGTTGTTGGTGCGTTGGCGTGCGAATCCTCGAGGGACCGCGAAGCATTCGCCCACAGCCCTCTCAGCAAGAACCAGACCAGAAGTGCATTTACCCAGCATTGGCGATGCCTAAGGGGTCAGGGAGCGGGCTGATGAGCGATTCATTCACCGGGTATCTCAGGGAAAAGCTGCTTTAGGGAGCGTGGTGCATCATTTTGGTGCGCTGCGGGGTGAGGGCTTGTCCGGGGTTTCGAAACCTTCGCCCTCGGCTATACTTTTGAGCCCTCTTTATGGAATTGCATCATGCGAAATGCTCTGACCCTGACTCTGGGTGCGCTGCTTTGTCAGCCCCTCACAAGCTTTGCCGACCCCTGTACCGACGTGGTCGCGGATACCGTAGCCGAGCTGCGCGCCGGTGCTGACGGCTGGTGGAGCGAGGATATCGAAGGCCTGGTTCGCGCTGCGGCGGGCTCTGCCTGCATCAAAGCGCAGTCGAGGCGCTATCAGGTGATGGACGATGCCATGGGTGGAGCGTCGGCGCTAAGCCCTGCGCCGGCGCCTTCATCCGATGCACAAGCAATGGGCACTGTCTCCTCATCGGAAACAGAGGCGGGGGATACGCAAGGGAACGCTCGGGGAAGCGCCCAGGGCGACGGGGACAACGAAGATGATGGCAGCTGGAGCATCGGCGGCCTGACTATTCGCAGCATGTCCGGTTCGCCCTCACAGAAACCCTACGAGCGGGCCCGACAGACCAAGCAGGCTGATAAAGATAAGGAAAACGAGAGCCAGAATCAGGAATAGTCGCTGACGGGGGCCCGAGAAGCCCCGTTCAGCTGACAAGCGAACCCGATGTTAGGTTCGGTGCCTGTGAGGACCTTCCTGCCGCTTTAAGGGTTCATTGCGCCGGGGGGAAATCCTTCAAAGATTTCAGTGACGATTTCCGTGAGTGATTCGTCAGGGTTCCTGCGCATTTTATCCGTGATGCGTTTCGTTGCCACGCCGTGCCAGGCAGGCTTGTGCTCTGCTACGTCGTAGATGTCGATGGCCAGGGTGCCTTCCACATACTGCTGCACGTCCACATTGGATCCGCCGCTATAACCGCCGTAGTAAGGAGCGCCCCATCCGCCCCAGCCACCGTAGTAAGGACGATAAGGTTCCGGGTAGCTGTTGACTTTGATCTTGTCCCGCGCCCCGGAGGTGAAGCCGATGGCGAAATCCGCCGCTTCAGGGTTATCGACTATCCGGAAGCCCTTGGCGCTCATGGCGTCTTCCGTGATTCGCATGAGCCGTCCCTCCAGCAGCGGGGAGGCGGCGGTGGCACCTTCGCCGCGCATCAGAGGATGATCGCTGATGAAGGCAAAAGTTTTGTAGCCGGAGAAATCAATGCTGTTGTCATAATCAATGACCGGACCGCTGGAACTGCAGCCTGCGATGACCGCCAGCACGGCCGTGCCTAACATCAGGAGAATTTTTTTCATGATTGGAAGCTCTAGTGACTAATGCGGGATAATTTAAGCAGCGTCACAATATCACGCGGGGCTGCCCACGAAAATGTGGCGATACAGTGTTAAAGACGCCGGCTCTGGACTACGCTAGCGGTGAATGCTCGTGAATATCACAATAAAGGACCACAGCATGCAATCAGATATGAACATTGGTCATTTTTTGACAACCCGCTCCCGTGTGAGTCCTCAGCAGGAGATGCTCTACGACATCAAGGCCGAGCGGCGCTTTAGCTTTCGCGAAGCAAACCATCGTGCAAATCAGCTGTGTCATGCCCTCTCGGGCATGGGGCTGGAGCCCGGGGACCGCGTCGCTCTGCTGGCGTACAACGGACATCAGTTTATCGAAAGCTTTTTCGGCCCCGCAAAAGCCGGGCTGGTGATTATGCCTCTTAACTGGCGCCTGACCGCCGATGAGCTGGCCTTCATTCTCAAGGACGGCGGCGCAAAAGCACTGATATTCGATACAGACTTTACTCATCTTGCGGAGGATCTTCGCGGACGCGACGTTGCTGGCAGTGATGTTGAGCATTGGATTGCTGTCGGCGCCGAGGCACCGGACTTTGCCCGTCACTATGAGCGCTTGCTGGCGCAGCAACCCGCGGATGAACCTGAGTTTTTGGCCGGTCCCGAGGACAACCTCTTCATCATGTACACCTCGGGTACAACGGGCTTGCCCAAGGGCGTGGTGCACACGCACGAAACGGTTTTCTGGGCCATCATCACCATGGTCAATACCGGCGACATCCGGGGTACGGACCGTTACCTGCTCCTTCTGCCCCTGTTCCATGTGGGCGCCCTGGCGCCGATGATCGGGGCCGTCTATCGAGGCAACAGTCTGGTCATTCTTCGCGACTTCGATCCCCTGAAGGTTTGGCAGCTGTTCGAGTCCGAGCGCATCGACACCAGTCTCGCCGTGCCGGCGATGCTGAATTTCATGCTCCAGGTTCCCGGCTACGAGCAGTACGATCATTCCAGTGTGCGCAACATCATCTGCGGCGCTGCGCCCGTGCCCGTGGCAACAATCAACGCTTACATTGATCTGGGTATCGAGATTCACCAGGTCTATGGTCTGACGGAGAGCGGCGGCCCCGGCTGTTTGATCGTCGGTGAAGACTCCCTCACGCATGTCGGCTCCGCGGGCCGGGCGTTTTTTCATACGGAGGCAAAGATCGTGGATGCCCATGGTGAGACCGTCCCCGCGGGCGAAACCGGCGAGATTCTTCTCCGGGGTCGGCACATGATGAAGGAGTACTGGAATCGTCCCGATGCCACCGCCGAAACCCTGCAGGATGGCTGGCTTCACACGGGCGATATCGCCACCATGGACGCGGAAGGCTTTGTCACGATTTGCGACCGCAAAAAAGACATGATCATCTCCGGTGGTGAAAATGTGTATCCCGCAGAAATCGAGAACGTACTGATGCAACACGATGGGGTGGCTGACGCGGCGGTGATTGGTTTGCCCAGCGAGAAATGGGGGGAGAGTCCCCTCGCCGTGATCGTTGCGGCGGATGAAGCCCTCACGGATAGGGAGCTGATGACCTTCTGCCAGGGCAAGCTGGCGCGGTTTAAGCAACCGACGGCGGTACGTTTTGTGGACAGTATTCCCCGCAATCCCAGCGGAAAGATTCTCAAGCGGCTTCTTCGCGACCAGTTCCTGGCAGAGACGGCCGAATAAGCCCCAGTCCCGGACCATGGCCCGACTCACACACGCCAGCTATGCCGAGGCGGTAGAGACGCTGATCGCCGGCGACCGCGATCTTGCGCGTGTTGTGGCGCGCCATGGCCCGCCCAAGCTTCTGTCCCGCCCCCCGGGTTTCCCTACCCTGGTGTACATTATTTTTGAACAGCAGGTATCTCTGGCCTCGGCAAAATCCACCTATGACAAGGTGGCAGCCTTACTGCCCGAATTCACCGCCGAGGCTTATCTTCAGCTGTCCGATGAGGCATTGCGAGCCGCTGGTGTCAGCCGTCAGAAAGCACGCTACACCCGACTGGTCGCCGAGGCGACTATCGCAGGGGATTTGCCCATCCATGCTCTGGGACGGAAACCTGATGAGGAGGTTCGTACCCTGCTGACGGCCATTACGGGTATCGGCAACTGGACTGCTGACGTGTATCTGATGCTGGCCCTGCGCCGACCGGACCTCTGGCCCGTGGGTGATCTAGCGCTGGTAAAGGCAGCGACGGCGATAAAAAGCAGGCCCCATAAGCCGGACAAACTATGGCTCGAAAACCTTGGGGAGCGTTATCGGCCCTATCGCAGTGTGGCAACGGGTATTTTTTGGCGACATTATCTCCATAGCTAGGGCCCAACCCTTGGTGCGTCCGGGGGCGCTGGCTATGATGTAGGCACAGGCTGACACGGTTTATTGTTATGCGTAAGGCGCTGAAATTCATGCACACCATAGGAGGCATCGGTCTCACCGGTGCCCTGGTGGTGCAATTACTGATGCTGCAAAACATGCCGCCGGTGGAGTCGCTCCCGGCCTATGCAACGGCTCGCGAGCAGATGGGCCTGATCGCCCAGTGGATACTGTTTCCGTCCCTGGGTCTGGTGCTGGTTAGCGGGCTCCTTTCCATGGCATGGACCGATGCTTTTCATGGTCAGGGCTGGGTCTGGATGAAGCTGGCTCTCGGGGTCTCGGTGTTTGAAGGCACCCTCATCGCGGTGAAAGGCCCCGCCTCCCAGGAAGCGGCGCGGGCCGCACAGGCCCTGGCCGGAGAGCTTGACCCGACGCTTCTGGGGCTCACGACGGTGTCCGAGTGGAAGTCCACCCTGGTGATTCTGGGCGTTGCCGTTGCCAATGTGGTCCTTGCAGTGTGGCGTCCGCGCTTCGGCAGAAAACAATCGCGGGCGACATCGTGAAGCGATGCTGCCACCTCGTCGCCTGCCTGCTCCTCAGCGGCGTGTCGGCCGCTGCGCTGTCTGCCACGACGCTCCGTCTGCATCCGCCGGATAGCCAGCAGCTCAACTTCAAGGCGCTGTCGGCCATTGTTCATGAGGAAACAGGGATTCGCCTGGAGCCGGATGCGAGCTATGGTGACGGCGACGACCCCATCGCCTCCCTGCAGGACGAGTCGGCACAGCTGGCCATCATAGAAAACGCCCGCACCTTTGAGCCGGGTATACGCACGGTTTTGCCCTTGTATGAGAGCGTTGTGCACCTGGCGGCCCGCCAAGGCGTCAGCGTCGACGACTTCCGGGGTGGGGAGCGTCCCCTGCGGGTGCAGCTGCTTCACGGCTCCCACACCGCGGGTATGGTTCTCGATCTGTTACTCGAGCGTGCGGAGAAGCTCCCCGACAGCTACGAACTATGGACAGCCGGGGATGCCGGTCAGCCGGATCTGTTGTTCTACCTGGGCCCCATTAATCCCCACAACACCGCCTGGTTTCCCGACGGTTTCAGCCTGGTGCCTCTGTCCAAGTTTGATGCCGCCGGCGCGGAGTTTTACATCGATGGCATCAGCTTTCTGGTACCACAGCTGCGCTCCACACGGATTCCCGCCCTGACCTATTCTCTTCCGGGGAATGAGGTGGGTATCGATGCACTGGCGGTCGATATGCTTCTCGTTGCCCACAAATCCACCGACGACTCCCTGATCTATGAACTCACGCGCGTGCTGTTGGAGCAAAAACCACGCTTCGCCGCCGTTGAGCCCGCGCTCTTTCGTTGGATGAGCGCTGACTTTGATGTGGGGGATCTGACCTTCCCCCTCCATCGCGGCTCCCGACAGTATTTTGATCGCGATGAGCCGGGATTTTTGGAACGCTACGCCGAGACCCTGAATTTCCTGGTGTACCTGGCCGCCCTGTTGGTCACCGGCGTCCTGGCCTTTGGACGCTGGCGGGCACGGCGTCGCAAGGATCGCATTGATGACTTTTATCTACGGGTGCTGGAATTGCGTCGGGGGGCGGGTTTTGATGATCCTGCAAAGCTACTCGGGGAGCTTGAGAGTATAGAGAATGAGGCGTTTACCGCGCTTATCAACGAGCGCCTCGCGGCGGACGACAGCTTCCGGATTTTTACCGAGCTGGCCGAGGGTCTCCGACGGGAACTGAAAACCCCCATCGATGCCGGTCGGCTTACTTCACCAGACCAATGAGTTCGGCGGGTTCCCGCAGCGGTTCCAGAGCGTAGCGAACACAGTTGCGTCCTCCATCCTTGGCGGCATAGAGCGCCTGGTCCGCTGCGGCGAGGAGGGCTTTGGCATCGTGACCCGTGTCCTGAATGCTGGAAACGCCAAAACTTGCGGATACGGCGAGGCTGTCAGTGCTCGCGGCATCGATCGCCTGGCGCAGCCGCTCGGCCAGACGCAGGGCTGCGGATGCCGGTGTGTCGGGCAGAATCACGGCAAGTTCTTCGCCTCCGATGCGAGCGACAATATCAATGCGACGGGCGGTTTCGGTCATGATTCGGGCCACGGCACGGAGGATGGCGTCGCCTGCGGCATGGCCGTAGTTATCGTTCAGCGCTTTGAAAGCATCCAGATCCAATACGATAAGCGATAGCTCCCGCTGATGACGCTCTGCCCGGGCCACGGCGAGGGCCAGCTCGCTGTCGAAGGCCCGGCGGTTGAGTATTCCCGTGAGACCATCGGTCCGCGCGAGGCGGTTTGAATCATGTAAGGCATCCAGGGCGATGCTCACCAGGGTAAACAACCCCAGCCCGGCGAAGAGAATCGGCAGAACACTCAGAAGCATGATCCACGCCGTATTGGGATCGCTGCGGGCGCTACTCATCCCCGTCAGCATCCCGGCGACGGCAACCGGCAGAACAACTGCCATCCAGACTATGAGGGCCCAATCGCCAACATTCCTCGTGCCACGCTTGCGATAGATGTGCCAGACGCTCAGAGCGGCGCCGATGGAGATGGAGGCGGCGGCAAAAGGCACGTGGGCGCTGCGCCCGAAATCCAGAAAAACAACGCCCATTACCGGGCCGAGCCACAGAGCGAAGAGTCCGCCGATAAGCCAGGGGTTGACGCCGTAGCCGGCTCTGAGACTGAAGCCACTCCAGAGGGCAAGCATTCCGGTAGCGCCCAGGGCGTTCAACAGGAGCAGGCTGAGATCAGCCTGGGCGCCATCCGGGGGTAACAAAGCGGTGAGGAGCCAGGTCAGCGCTTTCGCTCCAAAGGCCAGGGCAAAGACCCTGGCGGCGACAAAATGCGTCCTCTGCACGGCGAGCATCAGGTTCGCGCCCGCAAGGAGCGTGCAGATGAGCACCGTATTGATAAGAAAACTGAAGTAGGGGTCTGACGTCATGGAAACGCTTTGTGATCATTCAACCGCGGCGGATAATAGCGCGGAACAACGCCCACCATGGAGTTATGAATGTCGACGGTGCCTCAAATTTTGACGGAGCGCCTGTGTTTGCGCGGACACTGTGAACAGGATCACCCGGCTGCGACTGCAATCTGGCAGCACCCGGGGGTCTATACCTTTATCACAGGCGCGGCCTTAAGCGCTCAGGATGTCTGGATGCGCCTGCTGCGCTACGGGGGTCTTTGGGACATGCTGGGCTATGGTTACTGGGCGGTGGAGGAGCGTGCCAGCGGCAAGTACATCGGGCAGCTGGGTTTTGCCGATTTCAAACGCGGGCTGCCAGGTTTTGATGGACACTACCCCGAGGCGGGGTGGGTTCTGCATCCTGACGCTGCCGGTAAGGGCTATGCGACCGAGGGTATGGCTGCCGCCTGTCAATGGCTGGATGAGCAAGGCGGTCGGGAGCGCAGTTTTTGCATTATCTCCGCAGACAATCCACGCTCCGTCAGGGTGGCGGCAAAGATTGGCTACCGCTTTGCGCTGACAAGCACCCTGGGTGACGAGGAAATCGCGGTGTATTTTCGCGACCGTACTGCCCGCCGGGATACTAAAGATCCGTAACGGGCGCCGCGGCCTTGAGTTGCTCGAGCATGGCCGCCATTTTTGCGTGAAGCATCTGCATCGCCTGGAGGGGGCGCACCATCACGCGGAATTCACAGATGCGGCCGTCATCCCCAAAGCTGATGATGTCTACGCCGTTGATAAGAATGCCGTCGACGGTACATTCGAACTCCAGCACCGCGTGGGCGTCTGTTACCACTTCTTTGGTGTAGTGAAAGCTCTCGTTAAACACATTCATAGCTCCCGTCAGGTAGAGCGCGGTGATCTTGCGGCCTTTCTGGGGAGTGTGAACCACCGGTGAGAGAAACACGCAGTCTTCCGTGAGAATGTCAGACAGTCCCTCATGATTTTGATTGAGCACCATCTGGTGCCAGCGTCGTAACGTATCCGTAGACTCCATAGAAGTAATCCTGCGCCGGGGCGTGTACAGTTCGGGGTATGCGATACCAGAAACAAAGGTGCGTTACTTTATAGCCAAGAACATGCTCAGTAAAAGCGTGGTTTTCACGACCGGGATAACGCAATTAGAAAGGTTCGGAAAATATAGGGTACGGTGGCGCACGTGGCAGAAGACGAACAGGCTTCAGATGACTTAAAACATCGGGTTTTTCTCGAGAGTCTGAATATTTTCTACGAAAGCCTTTCGGTCTCGGTGTTTGCCGTGGTGCTGAACACCCTGCTTCTGGGCTACCTTCTCTGGACACCGGAAAACAGCACTACAGTGCTAAGTTGGTGCGCAGCGACGCTCACCATTGCTATCTACCGTATCTCCAGCACTCTGCGCTATAAAAAAATGTCCGAAGAGGCTCGGGAGGCCTCGGCGCGTCGCTGGTATCGGGAGATGATGCTGGGCGTGCTGCTCTCGGGACTTGCCTGGGGGGCCGCAGGTTATCTTCTCTACGATCCCCGGAACATGTTGAACCAGTCTCTGCTGGCCTTTGTGATTGCCGGTATGTGCGCCGGGAGCATCGTCAGTCTGTCCGCTTTTATCGAGGCCAGTGCCACCTTTCTGGCAACCTCTCTCCTGCCCTTCACCCTGCGCTTGCTCGTGGAGGGCTCCTCGGAAACCGGGCTAATGGCCGTGATGGCCGTACTCTATCTCATCATGATGACGGCCTTTGCGCGGCGGGTGAATCTCACGGTGATCGGTGGTCTTGAGATGACCTATCTGCGCTCAAAGGCCGAAGACACCATTGAGCGGCAGGCCCTCTTTGACGAGTTAACGGGTCTGCCAAACCGGCGCCTTCTCCAGGATCGCCTCGGCCAGGCGTTGGCGCGAGCTAAACGCAACAACACCCAGGCGGCTCTTATGTTTCTGGATCTGGATTTTTTCAAAAGGGTCAACGATTCCCTGGGCCACAGCGCCGGTGATGAACTCCTTGTAGAAATAGGCAGACGCCTGAGTGACTTTCTTCGCGAGGCGGACACGGCGGCACGCCTCGGGGGTGATGAATTCGTGCTGCTGCTGACGGACATCGAGGGCGGTAGCGAGCACGTGGTATCCGTGGTTCGCCGTCGTGGTGAAACCCTGCGGCAGGCCGTCGAGGCGCCGATTAATATCAAGGGTAACGAAGTGCACATCACCGTGAGTATTGGCGTCAGTCTGCTGCCCGATGACACCAATGATGTGGATGACCTCCTCAAGCATGCTGATACGGCCATGTATCGAGCCAAGGACGACGGCCGCAACACCCTGCGATTTTTCGTGCCGGAAATGCAGGCATCCCTCTCCCAGCGCATGGACATGGAGCGCCAGCTGCGGGGCGCCCTGGACGCCGACGAGGGGCTGGAGCTCTATCTGCAGCCTCAGTACACCGATGAGGAGGCGATCTGCGGCGCGGAGCTGCTCATCCGGTGGCAGTACGAGGGAAGTTTTGTACCGCCCGACGTGTTTATCCCCGTGGCCGAGGACTCGGGACTCATTTACCGTTTAGGTGACTGGGTGATTGAGAATGCCTGTCGCATAGGTGCGGGCCTCAAGGATGAACTTCGCGACCGGGAGTTCTCTCTGGCGATTAACGTGAGCCCCCGGCAGTTTCGTCAGAAAAACTTTTCTGAAAAAATTTTTGAGGCCATGGAAAGGCACGAGCTCCCTCGAGGACTCATTGAGCTCGAATTGACCGAGGGACTGCTCATTGAGGATGTCGACGACACGGTCTCCAAGATGTTGTCCCTTCGCGAGCAGGGCGTGCGCTTCTCCATTGATGACTTTGGGACGGGTTACTCGTCCCTTCGCTATCTCAAGTCCCTGCCTCTGGATACCTTGAAGGTTGATCAGTCCTTTGTGCGGGACGTGCTCACGGATCCCGGCGATGCCAGTATTGTCCGCGCCATTGTCTCCATGGCCCGAACTCTGGAACTGGAGGTGATTGCCGAAGGCGTGGAGACGAAGGAGGTGCGGGACTTCCTTATCAGTGCCAACTGCCTGCGCTTCCAGGGCTACCTCTACTCCCGGCCCTTGCCCCTCGATGATTTTAAAGCCTTGCTCGAAACCGAGCGTGAGCGGGTGATCGTGTAGCTTTAGCGACCCCGCTCTATTGCGGGCCTGGGGTGTGGGTAAGGCTGCCGAGGCTTTCACGAATAGCGCCGGGGGCCCCGGAAATTTTCATGAAGGTGCCCATGCCTAAATCCGGAAACGCCAGGGCGATACGGAATTTTCCGGCCAGTGCGTAGACATTGTTTCCCGACACCAGCAGGGCATAGGGAAGATGGGCGCTGTGTTTCAGCTCACCGGTATCGGTGGTTGCCATGACGTCCCTGTCGTTGCCGTCGCCACTGCCTATAGCTACGCCAAAGAGCACCTCTTCGGTTCCCGGAACGGCTACTTCAAATACCTCTGTCAGCTTGTCGACGTTATTCCCAAGGTTCCCTCGAACGGTGCTGAGCGCCTTTGCATGGCTGGAAAAGCTCCCCAACTGATCGTGATCCTTGAACTTCGGCATCATCATCATGTAGCGATAGGAGGCCAGTTTTTTTGCGCTGAGGCCTTTTTTTGAACCAAAGGGCTTGCCCTCACCCAGGAGGTCGTTGAGGGCAGCGCTCACTGCGTCCAGGGGTCCTACCTGAAAAGCTTGGCCCCAGTAAGTCGGGTTGGCGTAACTCCGCTGCACTTCCTCACCCACCTGGCTCAGACCCATGCGCAGCACGGCGGCATAAGCGCCAAATTCTCTCGTGGACGCGGCTTCCAGTAGTGCTGGGTGTGTAATGGCAAGGACGGCAGTCCCGGAGTAGGGGCGGTATTCTCCGACGATCTCAAAATCGCTTTTCTCAAGCGTGTCGCGCATCCCTTCCAGCTGTTCGTCAAGGGAGCCTTCTACGGAGTCGACAAGCACATAGGGGCGAAGGGGTTCCTCGGCGTGGGCGAGGGGAGCAAAGAACAGGCAAAGGACGAGAATAGGCTGCAGCAGTTTGGACATGACTAGCGCTCTTTAGTATTAATTTATACTAATACACTAATATAAATTCTCCTGAGTGTACACGCAGTCTTTGGCGGGTCCGGAAGTGGAGAGAGGAGGGGACGCTGTCCGCTTAGCCGCCAAAAGTGTCAATGATTTGCTGGACGCGACGACCGTGACTCCGGTCAGCCATTACCTGCAGCAGGCCACCGAGCTCCAGCCGGCGCAGATAATCGGGAAGATAAAAGAAATCCGCGGACTCCTGGGCAAGGAGATCAAAATCTGCGACGTCCTTGAGTCCACCATAGGCAACGGCGTCGCCGATGCGACAGGCCAGATAAACCACCAGATCCTCCCGCTGCTTGTCGGCACTGCGCTCGTTGCCCTCCGGCGCCCAGGTCAGAGGGGTCAATGAATGGCGGAGGGAATCGCAGAGGTCATCGGGGAGACTCCATTGGCGAACGAGGAGGGAACTAAGCACGGCGGAATTAGCCATGATTTCCTCCTGTTGCGCCTCGACGCGCCCCAGGAGGTCTGTTTTCGGCGCATAAATCACCGACAACTCGGGGCGGGCGGAGATCAGTGCCAGATCACCGATATTCACCAGCAGCGCTCTCGTGGCGTGCACCGAAGGATGCTCAACGTTCAGTGCCCTGGCGTAGGCCTGAGCCGCGGCGCTCGCTACATAGCTGGACCGCCATATGCGCATATAGGCGGCTTTCTGTACGTCGGTTTCAAAAGCCATGACCTGGCCCACGGCACTCTGGAGGACCAGACCCCTCACCATCGTGGTCCCCAGGTATGCCACGGCGTGTTCGATGCTCGATATGGGGCTGTTGAGGGCAAAAGCGGCAGAGTTGACCACTCGCAGCACATCCGCGGACAACGTCGGGCTTGAAAGGATGGCCTCCCGCAACTCCTCGGGGTCGTCAAGTCCGCTGCTGAGGCGCTCAACCAGGGGCGGCGGCTGGCGCAGGGTAGCCACCAGGGCCCGGATATCTTCCAGCTCCAGTTCATTGAGGTGCTCTTCCATGACCAGGAACAGATCTGCCAGGGCGTCCGGCGGCTTGCGTTCGGCGAGGCTTTTGAGGGTCTCGAGATCCCCGGCGGTGGTCTCAACAGGGTTCCCTGCGGAGGCTGGCGCTGCCGGGGAGGCATCCGCCTGCGGTGCTGCCGATGGTGGCGCAGAGTCCTTTTTGCCGCTGCGCTTGAACCAACTCATAGAAAGCTCCTGAATCCCGCTTGCTGCAAGGCGTTATTGCGTAAGATAGACCGCGATAGTAAATGAAGCGCTGCGCTCATGCACTGCGCTCATCCGCGGAGACGCCGGCGACTTGTGTCATCCCGGGACCTTCGGGCTTTACTGTGCGGGGGTTCAAAACTACCGCTTTTAGTCTCCCAATGCGGGCGGTTTTCCTGTACCCTTCCGCAGCTAATTTTTCGCCCCTCACTACGAACTCCTTGAGAACCATCATGGCTGACTTATCGCTTTACAGAAACATCGGCATCTTCGCGCACGTTGATGCCGGCAAGACCACGACCACCGAGCGTATCCTGAAGCTCACGGGCAAGATCCACAAAACCGGTGAGGTGCACGACGGTGCAGCGACCACGGACTTCATGGAACAGGAGCAGGAGCGCGGCATCACCATTCAGTCCGCTGCAACGACTTGCTTCTGGAAGGACCACCGCCTGAACATCATTGATACCCCGGGGCACGTTGACTTCACCGTTGAGGTTTATCGCTCGCTGAAGGTTCTCGATGGCGGCGTCGGCGTATTCTGTGGCTCCGGCGGTGTAGAGCCTCAGTCGGAAACTAACTGGCGCTATGCCAACGAGTCCGAAGTGGCGCGGATCATCTTCGTGAACAAGCTCGACCGTGTAGGCGCAGACTTTCTGCGCGTTGTCGATCAGGTTGAGAACGTGCTGGGCGCCAACCCCCTGGTCATGGTGCTGCCCATCGGTCGTGAAGACGAGTTCAACGGCATTGTCGATTTGCTGACACGCAAGGCGCACATCTGGCCGGATCCGGACGATCGCGAGCGCTTTGAAATCACCGATGTCCCCGAAGACATGGTGGACATGGTCGAAGAGTGGCGTGAAAAACTCATCGAAACCGCTGTGGAGCAGGATGATGAGCTCATGGAAGCCTACCTGGAAGGTAACGAGCCCTCCATGGAAGACATCAAGCGCTGCATCCGCGACGGTACCCGTAAGCTGGACTTCTTCCCTACCTACTGCGGATCGGCGTTCAAGGACAAGGGTGTTCAGCTGATTCTGGACGCGGTTGTCGATTACCTGCCTAATCCCACGGAAGTTGATCCTCAGGAACTCACGGACGAGCTTGGCGAGCCCACAGGCGAAGTGGCCCTCGTGTCCACGGAAGAGCCCCTGCGCGCCCTGGCGTTCAAGATTATGGACGACCGTTTCGGTGCCCTGACCTTCGTACGTATCTATTCCGGTGTGCTCAATCGTGGAGAGACCATCCTCAACTCCTTCACGGGCAAAACCGAGCGTATCGGCCGTATGGTTGAGATGCACGCCAACGATCGCAACGAACTGGAGCGGGCTCAGGCCGGCGACATCATCGCCATTGTGGGTATGAAGAACGTGCAGACGGGCCACACCCTGTGTGACCCCAAGCACCCCTGCACCCTGGAAGCCATGGTGTTCCCGGAGCCCGTAATCTCCATTGCGGTTGCCCCCAAGGACAAGGCGGGCGCCGAGAAGATGGCCATTGCCATCGGCAAGATGGTTGCCGAGGATCCCTCTTTCCGCGTCGAGACAGACGAAGATTCCGGAGAGACTATTCTCAAGGGCATGGGCGAGCTTCACCTGGACGTGAAGGTCGATATTCTCAAGCGCACCTACGCGGTAGAGCTGGACGTTGGTAAGCCGCAGGTTGCCTACCGCGAAACCATTACCCAGGAAGTCGATGACTCCTACACGCACAAGAAGCAGTCTGGTGGTTCCGGTCAGTTCGGTAAGATCGACTACCGTATTCGCCCCGGCGAGCCCGGCTCCGGTTTTGCGTTCTCTACCTCGGTAGTGGGTGGTAACGTGCCCAAGGAATTCTTCCCGGCGATCGAGAAGGGCTTCAAGAGCCTCATGAACGAAGGTACCGTTGCGGGCTTCCCCGTGCTGGATGTCGAAGTTGAAGTGTACGACGGTGGTTTCCACGCCGTTGACTCCTCGGCGATTGCCTTCGAACTGGCTGCCAAGGGTGCCTTCCGTCAGTCCATGCCCAAGGCCGGTGCGCAGCTTATCGAGCCCATCATGAAGGTCGATGTGTTCACACCGGAAGATCACGTCGGTGATGTTATCGGTGACCTCAACCGTCGCCGTGGCATGATCAAGGACCAGGATCCCGGTCCCACGGGTGTCCGCATCAAGGCTGAGGTACCGCTGTCAGAGATGTTTGGCTACATCGGCACCCTGCGCACCATGACCTCGGGTCGCGGTCAGTTCTCCATGGAGTTCTCGCACTACCTGCCATGCCCTGCGAACGTCGCAGAGACGGTAATTGCAGAAGTGAAAGAGCGCAAAGCTAACGCCTGATCGGGCCTGGTTTTGGGAAGCTGAGCGAGAACCTCAGCTAGAACCTCATAAAAGGCCGGCAAATTGCCGGCCTTTTTTTTGGTTCATCGCGCCTTTCCGGGAAAAGCGGATTTAATCTTGAGGAAGAAGTAATCGCTATCACGATATCCGTAGGCCATTCGTTTGATGACCTTGATGCGGTTATTCACACCTTCCAGCACGCTCGTGTTTAGCGGGTAAACAGCACTGGCAATAATGCCCTCGGCATACGGTTTCAGGTTCTTTGCAAAGCGCCTGAGCGGCTCAATCCCACTTGCCAGAGCCTGGTTGTACCAATGCGTCCAACGCCATCGAGCGGCTCGTTCGTTCTTGGCATACCAAAGCTGCTTTAGCTGGCTCTTCATCAGATATGTGATCATCAAGGGTTGGTTGATCGCCAAGAGCTCGTTGAGATCCGCCGCCTGCCGTTCGTCTAGATTTTCCGGGTTGCGCAGTAGTAGCCATCTAGATTGCTTCACCGCTCGACGAGCCGGCCTGTCCTGCCGTAACGCATTCGCCTGATCGACTCGCACACGATCAATGACTTCACGGCCGAACTTGGCCATCACGTGGAAGAGATCGTAGACCACGCGCGCCTGTGGGCAGTGCGCCTGCACTTCCAGGTCCATAGCCGTGTTCTGATCCATTGCAACGGCTTCAATATGCTGGCAATGCTCACCCAGCCAGACAAAGAAGGGCCTGACCGCTTCGCGAGAACGGCCTTCGCCGACCCACAGTACTTGCCGCCGTTCGGCGTCCATCACAACACTGGCGTAACGATGCCCCTTGAATAACGCGAATTCATCCATCACCAGATAACGCACGCGGCTCAGGTCTAGGGGCGGCAGCTCGCGCCCCAATCGAGCCTTATCGATCGCCTTGAGCGTATGCCAGTGCAGGCCTGTCAGTTGGGCGACGTGTTTGATCGGCAGCAGTCGTAACAGCACCTCCGCGTGAAGACGCATGCGCTCCGTCATGCGAGCACGGGGCGCTAGCCAGGAGAGCCGTTCGCGGCCCACACCACAGCGCTGGCAGCGCACGCGCCTGACAGGCACATCTAACCATACGCGATAGTCGAACAGATCGCGGTCTCTCACCCGTCGATACTGCGTATCGTGAACCTTTGGACACAAGGCCCCGCACTGCGCGCACGCCGGAGCTTGCGCTGGATCGGGAGCGAGATGGATAACACAAGTGCTGGAGCCCAGAGTCTTCGAGGAGATAGGAACAAACCCTTCCCAGGCGAGGCCAGGAAACGTAGCATCAAGCATGGCGGCGGTCCTTCGGTCGGCTGTTTGGTTGCACTTACAACCTAAACCGATTGGCTGTCCGCCTCTACTACTTGCTATATCCCGCTAATACGCGATGAACCTTTTTTTTTAGGCCTTGGGCAGTTCAATCAGCAGGGTTGCAACACCGGCGGTTCTATTCCTGACGGTGAGCACGCGGGAGCCGGGCTTTCGACCCTGACGCACCTCTGAGACATCAAACCCTGACTCCTGGAGCCGTTTGTGGCTCGCGTCCGCGTCGTCAACGCGCCAGGTCAGTCCGTAAAAACTGTCCTCCGGTGGGGCCGCGGTGGACTCAGCTTTTGCCCCGTCAGAGGCGTCGTTCTCCAGGCGTTCAAAGACTTCCACGATGAGATCGCCGCAGCGGAAAAACATCAGTCGGGCGTTCCAGTCCCGACGACTCATGTCCATACGCAGGTCCAGTCCTAACTGGGAACCCAGCAAAAATGCGGTGCTCTCGGCGTTTTGCGACGCGATGACGATGTGGTCCAGCCCACCGCCGGGGCTACCCCCGGCACGACCGCCCTGGCTCGACTTTTCGATAAAAGACAGTTGAATGTTCCGGGTGGTTGCGGGCTCCGCCACCACCGCTAAGGTGTGCTCTTCGGCGTTCGGTTGCCCGAGGGAGATACTCTCGTGAGCGGCGATTCCCACCTGGCCAAGACGTCTTTGCAGTCTGGCCAGCTTGTCGACGGTAAAGCAGATGCCCTCCAGGCCGCGAGGCTTTTCTGACTCAAGGAGATGCACGGCAACGTTGCCGGTTTGAAAAACCGCCATCTCTGTGCCGCTTTGCTGACCCTGAAAAGCCGGCGGCGTCCCAAAAAGCGCGGCGTAGTTGGCAGCTTCCGCTTCAAGATCGGCCACGCTGATAGCGATGTGATCTAAATCCTGAACCGGTGATGTCATGGTGTTTTTCCTGCGCTGTGGAGGTGGCAGTGATTTTCACACAAATTGGCTTGGTTCATGAGGGTTAGCGCTGCCTTTGGTCGATACTTTTCCCCGGTAAACGCCGATTTTTCTGGTAATGCCTGCGTGCATAGTTAAAGTGGCCCCTATGAGCGATACATTGCCAACGACGGACCACAGCCTGGCAGCCTATCAGCGTCTGGGTCTGGTGCTGGGCCCCGCCCTTTGCGGGGGAATGCTGGTCCTTGGGACCACGCAGACGGCTATGCCCGACGCTGCCTGGAAAGTTGCCGCGGTAGGGCTCTGGATGGCGATCTGGTGGGCGACGGAGGTGGTGCCCGTTGCGGCAACGGCATTTCTACCCCTGGTGACCTTTGATCTTCTGGGCATTGCCCCCATGGGGGAGGTGGCGCCGAGCTATGCGCATCCCATCATTTATCTCTTTCTCGGCGCATTTATGCTCGCCATCGCCGTGGAAAAGTGGTCCCTGCATCGTCGCATAGCACTGTGGATTCTCACGCGCACGGGCACCGACGGTAAACGCCTCATTCTGGGTTTCATGCTCGTGGGGGCAGTGCTGTCCATGTGGATGACGAACACCTCCACCACCATGATGCTGCTGCCCATAGCTGCCTCCGTAGGTGCACTGATTGCGGAGCAGGCATCTGTTGAGCAGGGCGGCGATGTTCGCGAGTTTCAGATCGCCCTGATGCTCGCCCTCGCCTACTCCACCACCATTGGCGGACTGTCTACCCTGGTCGGTACGCCGCCCAATGTTTTTCTCGCGGGGTTTCTCGCAGACACCTATGACATCCGCATTGCCTTTGCGGACTGGATGATGATCGGTGTGCCCCTGTCCATGATGCTCCTTCCCCTGGGGTGGTGGGTGCTCACATCCCTGGTCTATCGGGTGAACATTCCCGCGAGCCGGCAAACCCAGGATGTGATCGCCCGGATGCAGGATGAGATTGGCGACATGAGCGCTTCCGAGAAGCGTGTGGGACTGCTGTTTCTGGCGGTCATTCTGCTGTGGATGTTCCGCTCCCCCTTGTCGGGTTTGCCCGGTTTGGCAGGGCTCAGCGATGCGGGCATTGTCATGACCGCCGCACTGCTGCTCTTTGTGATTCCCAGCGGTGGCGCCGGGGGAGGACCCCTCCTGCAGTGGTCCGATGTGAGCCGTCTGCCCTGGGGGGTGCTCATACTGTTCGGGGGCGGGCTCAGCCTGGCAGCGCAGGTGTCAGGATCAGGTCTGGCGCTGTGGTTGGGTGAAGGTTTATCCGGTTTGGAGTCCATGGGCCTGATCGTGCTTGTTCTGGCCGCTGCGGGACTCGTGGTGTTTCTCACGGAACTCACCAGCAACCTTGCCACGGCAGCCACTTTTTTGCCTGTGGTGGCGGCCATCGCCCTGCAATCGGGTATCGATCCCCTGGTGCTCTGCGTGCCCGTGACTCTGGCGGCAAGCTGCGCCTTCATGCTTCCCGTGGCAACACCACCCAATGCGATCGTCTATTCCTCCGGTTTGCTCCGTATTCCCGATATGGTGCGCGCCGGGTTCGTGATGAATCTTATTGCCCTTGCACTGCTAACCGTTGTCGCGGTGTGGCTTGTTCCCGCGGTGTTGGGCTGAGAAGCGGCGTGATGTGCCTGGTCGCGTTGCGAGGGGCGGGGCAAAGAGGTTGAGAACATGAGCGAGAGGGGAAGCGAGGAAGACCGCAAGGCGGAGGACAGCGTCAGCGGACGCAACGATCCGCGTTTTCGCCAGATTGACAGCTTCCGGGATTACGTCGACGTGGATTTGGCGCGGACCCATGGTTTCTCCCGGACCGACGGCAGCCTTGAGCTCGATCCAAAAATGCTTGAGGCGCAGCACGCCGACCTCATGAGAGATGGTTTCGTTATCATCGAGAATCTGGTCAATGAGCAACAGCTTGAGCGTTTGCGGGAAGAGTCACGCTTATGGCTGGACAAGCCCGGTCGCAACTCCTTTGAGGGTGAGCGAACGCAACGACTCTACGGTCTGCCCGAGAAATGTCGCGGGGCCGATGACTTTATCGTTCACCCCCTGATTCTGGCGCATCTCGACCGGCTGCTAAAACCGAACTATCTCCTGTCCCAGGCCCAGGTCATCAATATTTTGTCGGGATCCCCCGCTCAGCCCCTGCATACGGATGACGGTTTTTATCCCTGGCCCAGCCCCAGGCCCGTGCTCAGCGTTGCCACGGTGTTCGCCATTGATGATTTCACCGAGGACAACGGAGCGACGGTCGCCATCCCCGGGAGTCATCTCTGGGGAGAAGGGCGCTTTCCCACAGACAGCGACCCCCGGGTAAAAGCGGTGATGCCCGCCGGCTCCTGCATTCTGTTTCTCGGCAATCTGTGGCATGGCGGTGGGGAGAACTACTCCGGGGAGAGCCGCATGGCCTTTACGGGGCAGTACTGCGAGCCGTACCTGCGCACCCAGGAAAACTATTTTCTGTCCGTCTCCAAGGACACCGCCGCCGGGGTTTCTGAGGATATGCGGCGTCTCCTCGGTTATTCCATTCATCCGCCCTTTATGGGCATGGTCAACGGCATGCATCCCAAGCGGGAGCTACCGCTGGCTGATAGCTCCGGATCGCCAGAGGATTCGTGAGCTAGCGCTTCAGGCGGTTTTTGATACTGCGTACGGACAGCCAGACGATTGCCAGCACGACGGGGGCGGTAATGCCCGTGAGCAGATCCGGGTTGATCCCTAGTCCCAGGCTCTTTGCCGATTTAAACAGGTAACCCAGCAAACCCACGGCATAGTAGGTGATGGCAAAGATAGAAAAGCCCTCGACGGACTGCTGGAGGCGCAGCTGCAGGTTGGCTCGTTCGGCGAGGCTTTCGAGAATCGCCTGGTTCTGCTTTTTCTGATCCATGTCCACCATGGAGTCCAGGAGCTGC